>NZ_JAARMC010000006.1:0-245562 GCF_012985595.1 Pseudomonas sp. WS 5411 | reverse complement strand
AGGCGCCCCGTTAAACCACGATGGCCGCAGGCAGGTATTGCGCAGTGGGCACCCCGGCATGGATGCCGGGGTAGCCGCGACACGGCCATGGATGGCCGATCGCGGCGGGCCCACGGAGCAATGCCTGACTGCGGGCATGCCGAGCCTAGGCGAGGCACCGAGTGGTGGGGCAAGAGCCCTTTTGGTTACTTTTGGGGCTCTTTTCCAAAAGTGACCCGCTGTAAGAGCGGAACCAATAGCCGCCGTGACCACAGCAACGGATATGTACACAAACCCAATAAGCACTAGATAAAAGAGTTGTGTAGATACCTATGGCCATCGCGGGCAAGCCCGTTCCCACAGGCGCTATGTGGTGGTTCCCAGGCCTGTCGCCAAACCGTCATTTATCTGCATTAGGCTCGCGGGCTTGAATGCCCCCGAGTGCTTGTCCATGGTCAAAGGCCTGCTGTCCGTCGCCTTGCTGCTGTTCACCGCTACCGCACATGCCCAGACCTGGCCGACGAAGGATTGGTCCCAGGGCCCGCAGTTGGCCGGTCCCGCCGTCAAGGCGCTGGAGGACTATGCGTTCCCGGCGCGCAATGACATCACCCGCGAAGGCATCCGCACCGACGCATTGCTGGTGATCCGCGATGGCGCAGTCATTTATGAGCGCTATGCAGCACCGACCACCGCCACCACGCCGCACCTGACCTGGTCCATCAGTAAAAGCCTGATGGCCACCGTCCTGGGCGTGGCGTACGGCGAAAACCGCTTCAAACTGAGCGACCCGGCCGCACGCTTTTATCCACCGATGAAGCAGCACCCGACCATTACCCTGGGGCACCTGCTCAATTGGGCCTCGGGCCTGGACTGGCAGGAAGACTACGAATACGCGCCGCTGAAATCCTCGGTGGTGGCCATGCTCTACACCCGTGGCCGCGCTGATATGGCGGAGTTTGCCGCTGATACCAGCCCCTTCGCCGCACCTGGCCAGGCATTCCGCTACTCCAGCGGTGACAGCAATCTATTGTCTGCTGCCCTCAAGGGCATGCTTGGCCATAAGGCTTATGTCGATTACCCGTGGACCGCGCTGTTCACGCCCTTGGGCATTCGCAGTGCCAGCTGGGAAAGCGACGCCAATGAAACCTTTGTCGCCTCATCCTATGCCTATATGACTGCCCGCGATCTGGCACGGATTGGCTTGTTGATGGCGCGGGACGGGCGTTGGGGTGAGCGGCAATTGCTGCCCAAGGCCTGGGTCGATTTCAATCGCCAACCCCTGGCGCAGTACATCGCGGGCCAGGACGAGGCGGTACCCGGCGGCCACTGGTGGCTCAACCGCCACGTGCAGGGCGCTGCCCGGCCCTGGCCGGATGCGCCCGACGATGCCTTCGCAGCCTTGGGGCACTGGGGCCAGGCGTTGTATGTGTTGCCCGAGGCACAACTGGTGATCGTGCGCTACGGCGATGACCGCGACGGCAGCTATCGCCACAACGAACTGCTCAAACGCGTGCTCGCGGCGGTGCAACCATGATCCGTCGTCGCCCGTTTATCAGCCTGTTTCTCCTGCTGTTGCTCGCCTTGCTGGGTTGGATCTGGCACGAGCGCGTCAACCTGCAAGCCTTCCCCGACATCATCGCGGCGTATACGGCCAAGGAGTATTGCTCGTGTCGGTATGTGGCGGGCAATCCTGCTGACTATTGCCTGGGGTATGTGAAGCAATACGTTCCCACCAGCGCCTTTGCCGATCATCCGCAAACGCGCCTGGTCACCGCCAGCGGCCTGGGCCGCAGCCACAGCGCCCAATGGCTGGGTGAACGCCAGGGTTGCCGCCTGCTGCCCTGAGGTTCCACAGGGTGGAACCACCTTTGATTGTCCTCGCACGCCCATCGCGGTTATCTGTGGCGGTGCCACAAGAAAGAACGGGAACACCCGCCTGCGAGGAGAGTCACCATGCGCCCACACCAGCACATCCTGGATTGGCTGAGCGATGTCGCCAGCGACCTGCACGCCGTGCGCCAGGACATCCACGCCCACCCTGAACTGGGGTTTGAAGAAAACCGCACCTCGGCCCTGGTCGCCCAATCCCTGAAGGACTGGGGCTTCGAGGTCCATACCGGCATCGGCCACACCGGCGTGGTCGGCGTGCTGCGCAATGGCAGCAGCCCACGCACCCTGGGGATCCGGGCCGATATGGATGCCTTGCCGATTATCGAAAACACCGGCGTCGCCTACAGCAGCCAGCATGCCGGCTGCATGCATGCCTGCGGTCACGACGGTCACACCGCCATGCTACTGGGCGCCGCGCGCTACCTGGCGGCGACGCGTCAGTTCGACGGTACCCTCAACCTGATTTTCCAGCCGGCCGAAGAAGGCCAGGGCGGCGCCGAAGCGATGCTCGCCGATGGCTTGCTGGAGCGCTTCCCCTGCGACGCGCTGTTCGGCATGCACAATATGCCCGGCCTGCCCGCCGGCCACCTGGGCTTGCGGACCGGGCCGATGATGGCTTCCCAGGACCTGCTCACCGTGACCCTCGAAGGCGTCGGCGGCCACGGTTCCATGCCGCACCTGACCGTGGACCCGTTGGTGGCCGCCGCCAGTACGGTGATGGCTTTGCAGACGGTGGTCGCGCGCAATATCAATGCCCAGGAAGCTGCGGTAGTCACGGTCGGCGCCCTGCAAGCGGGGCAGGCCGCCAACGTGATTCCTCAGCAGGCCATCCTGCGCCTGAGCCTGCGTGCCCTCAATGCGCCGGTACGCGAGCAGATGCTGGAGCGGGTCAAGGCAATCATCCAGACCCAGGCCGCCAGCTTTGGCTGTACCGCACAGATCGAACACCGCCCGGCCTACCCGGTGCTGGTCAACCATGCCGACGAAACCGAGTTCGCCCGCCAGGTCGGCATTGCCTTGCTCGGTGAAGCGGCGGTCGACGCCAATACGCCCAAGTTGATGGGCAGCGAAGACTTCGCCTGGATGCTCCAACGCTGCCCCGGCAGCTACCTGTTTATCGGCAACGGCGTGTCGCGGCCGATGGTCCACAACCCGGCCTATGACTTCAACGACGAGATCCTGCTGACCGGCGCCGCCTATTGGGGCGCCCTGGCCGAGAGCTGGCTCAAGCCGGCCTGACCACCTGCCTTTTTCCTGCCGCTGGACCTTTCCTCAACAGGTTGAATGGAGTGTTCTCATGCAGACTTCAATAAAAGGTGTGTCCCGCACCCGGCAAGTGGTAGCGGCGGTGGTCGGCAACGCGCTGGAGTGGTACGACTTCATCGTCTATGGCTTTCTGGCCAGCATCATCGCCCGGCAGTTCTTCCCCTCGGACGATGAGTACGCATCGCTGCTGATGGCCCTGGCCACCTTCGGCGTGGGCTTCTTTATGCGCCCGGTGGGCGGCATCCTGCTCGGCATGTACGCCGACCGCAAAGGCCGCAAGGCCGCCATGCAGTTGATTATCCGCTTGATGACCGTGTCCATCGCACTGATCGTGTTTGCGCCCAACTACGCCGCCATCGGCATGGGCGCACCGCTGCTGATCGTAGTGGCGCGGATGCTCCAGGGCTTTGCTACCGGCGGCGAATATGCCAGCGCCACGGCGTTCCTGGTGGAAAGCGCACCGGCTCATCGCAAAGGCCTTTACGGCTCCTGGCAATTGGTCGGGCAGTGCCTGGCGGTGTTTGGCGGCGCGGCGATGGTGGCATTGGTCACTCACTTCTTTTCCCCGCAGACCCTCGACCTGTGGGGCTGGCGCCTACCGTTTGTATTCGGCTTGCTGATTGGCCCGGTGGGCTTGTGGATTCGTCGGCACATGGAAGACCCCGAGGAGTTTATCGAAGCGCGCAAACAGGCCACCGGCCCGGCGCCGAGCCTGATGACAGTGTTGCGTGAGCATCGGCGCAGCATCCTGGTGAGCATGGGCCTGGCGTGCGGTGCGACGGTGTCGTTCTACGTGGTGCTGGTGAATATGCCGACCTTCGCCCACAAGAACCTCGGCCTGCCCCTGGACCAGGTATTGATGGTGCAGATGTTTGCCGTAGCGCTGATGACCGTGGTCATTCCCTTGTCCGGCCTGCTCTCGGATCGCCTGGGCCGGCGACCGGTGTTGATGGGCTTTACCCTGGCGTTCTTTGTGATGGTTTACCCGCTGTATGTGTGGGTCGCGGCGGCGCCGTCCATCGAGCGTTTGTTGGTGATGCAAGTGATGCTGTGCACCGCCATCGGCGGCTTCTTCGGCCCGGCGCCGACCGCCCTGGCCGAGCAGTTTCCCATCGAGGTGCGTTCCACCGGTGTGTCGGTGGCCTATAACGTGGCGGTGATGGTGTTCGGCGGTTTTGCCCCGCTGATCGTCACCTGGTTGAGCAAAGAGTTGGGCACACCGGTGGCCCCGGCGTTTTATGTGCTGTTCGCTTGCGTCCTGACGCTGCTGGGCACTTACTGCATGCATGAAGCGCCGAGGGCTGCAGCGCCGGCGCGCTTTGCCAAGGGGGTGAAACCTTGAACATCGTTGAACTGGATGCGCTCGAGCTGTCCCGGGCGATCCATGCACGGCAGGTGTCCTGCCACGAAGTGATGCAGGCCTATCTGGCGCAGATCGCGCGCTTCAACCCCTCGGTCAATGCCCTGGTGTCGTTGCGCGACGAAGCCGATGTGCTGGCCGAAGCCCGTGCCTGTGACCTTGAGCTGGACCAGGGCCGCTCCCGTGGCTGGATGCACGGCATGCCCCAGGCCATCAAGGATCTGGCGGCGACCCAGGGCCTGCGCACCACCCTGGGCTCGCCCCTGTTCGCGGAGCAGATTCCCAGTGAAGACGCGATCGTCGTGGCGCGGGTGCGTGCCAGTGGCGCGATTATCATCGGCAAGAGCAACGTGCCAGAGTTCGGCCTGGGGTCGCAGACCTACAACAGCGTGTTCGGCACCACCGGCAATGCCTATGACCCGACCTTGGTCGCGGGCGGCAGCAGCGGCGGGGCGGCGGTGGCCCTGGCGCTGCGTATGCTACCGGTGGCCGATGGCAGCGACATGATGGGTTCGCTGCGCAACCCGGCGGCGTTCAACAACGTGTTCGGCCTGCGTCCTTCCCAGGGCCGCGTACCCCATGGCCCGGCGCCGGAGGTGTTTGTCCAGCAACTGGCCACCGAAGGCCCGATGGGGCGCAGTGTGGCGGACGTGGCGCGGCTGTTGAGCGTCCAGGCCGGTTATGACCCGCGGGTGCCGTTGTCGCTCAAAGACGATCCCGGCGTGTTCGGCACGTCGTTGGCCCGTGATTTCAACGGCGCACGCCTGGGTTGGCTGGGGGACTACAACGGCTATCTGCCGATGGACGACGGCGTGCTGGGCCTGTGTGAGTCAGCCCTCGGCGATTTCGGCGCGCTGGGGTGCGAGGTAGAAAGCTGCCAGCCGGACTTTTCCATGGCGCGCCTGTGGCAAACCTGGCTGGTCCATCGCCATTGGCTGGTGCAGGGCACGCTGGGGGCGGCCTATGCCGCCCCCCATAAACGTGCGTTGCTCAAGCCTGAAGCGCAGTGGGAAGTCGAGGGCGGCCTGGGCCTGAGCGCGGCGGATGTGTATCAGGCGTCGCTGGCGCGCAGCGACTGGTATCGCGCCTTGGCCAGGTTGTTCGAACGTTACGATTTTCTGCTGCTGCCCAGCGCACAAGTGTTCCCTTTCGATGCACAACAGCCCTGGCCACGCGTCGTCGGGGGGCAAACCATGGACACCTATCATCGCTGGATGGAGGTGGTGATCGGCCCCACACTGGCCGGCCTGCCGAGCATGAGTGTGCCGGTGGGCTTCAACCCCCGTGGCTTACCCATGGGCTTGCAGATCATCGGCCCGGCCCAGGCGGATCGCGCCGTGCTGCAACTGGCGTATGCCCATGAACAACTGACGCGCTGGGTGCAGCGTCGCCCTCCGCAATGCCTGCGGGCGAACGCCTGAGCGGGTATCGGCCTGTATCTTGCTGTGAAATTCGATCATCCATCAGCAACCGGGAGATCAGCCATGGGCAGCAACGCCGACACAGGTACTGTGCGCTCAGTGGAGCGGGCACTGGCCATCATCGAGTTGCTCGGTGAGCACCAGGCCCTGGGGCTTGAGGAGCTGCATTACCTGACGCGCCTGCCCAAGGCCACGGTGTCGCGCATGCTGCTGACCTTGCAGGAGCAGGGCTGGATCTATCGCGGCCTGAGCGACCGGCGTTATCGCATCAGTGCCCAGCGTTTGTTTGGCGATACCCAGCAACGGTTCAAGCGCCGCCTGGTGGAATGCGCGGCGCCCTGGCTGCTGGAACTCAGCGAACGCACCGGGCTGGTGGCGGATTTGTCGAACTTTGACGGCGAACGCCTGGAAGTCATGGAAAGCGCGATCCCCACGGTGCTGCGCAAGCTGTACCCGAACAACTGCCAGATCGTCGGCCAGCATGCCAGTTTGTTCCACTCGGCCATGGGCAAGGCGTGCCTGGCCGAGTTGGCTTCTGATGAAGTAGAGCGCCTGGCCAGCCGCGAACATGTGCCGGCCGACGACCAGTACCGCGCCTGTGAGCAATCCCAGCACCAGGGGTTTGGCCAGCGTACCGAGGGGTACTGGGAGTATCCGGTGCGCTTGCCGTTCCTGATCCGCGCGGTGGCCCTGCCGGTGCGGGCCAATGGCCGGTTGGTGGGGAGCATGGCGTTGCACTGGCCGATGCACCAGGCGCCGGTGGAGCGGGTGTTGAGTTTGCATCTGGCCAGCCTGGAGGCGACTGTGCGCGGGGTACAGCATGCGTTGGGCTGAGGGGGATATACATTGCTGTCTCCCTTACATTGCGTGCAGCAAGCCGGCCAGTTAATGTTCAGGCAGGTTTTTCTCCGCGCGAGTGTTTAATGTTCAACACATCCCTCCTCAAACCCCTGGCTCTCTTGCTGCTGGCCACTGCCTCCCTGCCCGCACAGGCCGCCTGGTATCTGGATAACGAATCCTCACGGCTGTCGTTCGTCACCACCAAAAACACCGATGTTTCCGAAGTCCAGCGCTTTCTGGTGCTGCATGGCAAGGTCGACGAGAAAGGTGCCGCGCAGTTGGAAGTCGAGTTGGAGTCGATCAACAGTGGCATCCCGCTGCGTGACGAGCGCATGCGCAACGACCTGTTCCAGATCAAGACCTACCCTGATGCGCAGATCAACGCGCAAATCAATCTGCAGCCGATCAACGATCTGGCCACCGGCGCGCAACTGGAGTTGCGCCTGCCGCTGTCCGTCACCCTGCACGGCAAGACCCAGACCTACAACGCCGAGCTGCTGGCCACGCGCCTGGATGACCGGCGTTTCCAGGTGGTGACCCTGGAGCCGCTGGTGCTGCACGCCAAGGATTTTGATTTGCTCACCGGTGTCGAGACCCTGCGCAAGGCTGCCGGCCTGGACGCGATCAGCCTGTCGGTGCCGGTAGGTGCGGTGCTGATTTTCACGGCGCGCTGACATGAGTGGCGCGGTGTTCCCCTGGCGCAGCGCCAACCGCTATGAATTGCTGATCGACGGCCCGAATTTTTTCCCGCAGATGCTCGTGGCGATTGCCCGTGCCGAACACCAGGTGGAGCTTGAGCTGTATCTGGTGGAGGCGGGCGCCTGCGCCGAGGCGATGGTCCAGGCCCTGGTGCAGGCGGCCGAGCGTGGGGTGCAGGTGCGTTGCCTGTTCGATGACTACGGCAGCCTGGCGTTTACCCTCAGCCTGCGGCGCCGCCTGATCGAGGCCGGGGTGCAATTGCGGTTCTACAATCCGCTGCGCTGGCGCCGCGGGATGCGCAACCTCTACCGCGACCATCGCAAGCTGCTGTTGGTCGACCAGACTATCGCCGTGGTGGGCGGTACCGGGGTCACCGACGAGTTCTGGACCCCTGGCCAGGACACCTGCGACTGGCACGAAGTGATGGTGCAAATCAGCGGCCCGCTGGTGCAGGACTGGCAGGCCCTGTTCGACAGGCAATGGCGGGTCAACGACCACCGCCGGGCCTGGAAGCCGGCCACGCATTTTGGTTTGCCACGCCTGCCCAAGGTGCCAGCGACCGGGCCGGGCCTGGGGCGAGTGGCGTATGCCGACGCCGGGCAACACCGGGACATTTTGCAATCGCTGATCCGCGCCTTGAACAACGGCCAGCACCGTATCTGGCTGGCCACGCCGTACTTCTTGCCCACTTGGGGCGTGCGTCGGGCCCTGCGCCGTGCGGCAGGGCGTGGTGTGGACGTGCGCCTGCTGCTGACCGGGCCGCGCACCGACCACCCCTCGGTGCGTTACGCCGGGCACCGCTACTACCCGCGCCTGCTCAAGTCGGGGGTGAAAATCTTTGAGTACCAGCCGTGTTTCCTGCACCTGAAGATGGTGCTGGTGGACGACTGGGTGAGCATTGGCTCGTGCAATTTCGATCACTGGAACCTGCGTTTCAACCTGGAAGCCAATCTGGAAGCATTGGACCCGGCGTTGACGCTGGCGGTGGCGGGCAGTTTTGAGCGCGATTTTGCCCAGAGCCAGGCGGTCAGCCTTGAGGCGTGGAAGGCCCGGCCATTGTGGCGGCGGGTGAAGCAGCGGGTGTGGGGGTGGATTGACCGGTTGGTGGTCAATCTGCTGGATCGAAGAGGGTAGGGAACACACCGCAATCAACTGTAGGAGCTGGCTTGCCTGCGATGCAGGCACCTCGGTCTATCAGTTACACCGAGGTGCTGCCATCGCAGGCAAGGCCAGCTCCTACATTGACCGTGTTTATTGCTTCAAGTCAGAGCAGTTCAAAGCTCTGCTGCTGCACATCCTGGGAGTCCAGGCCGATCTGCACATTGAACTGGCCAGGTTCGGCGGCGAACTTGAGCTGGGTGTTGTAGAACTTCAAGTCATCCTCGGTAATGCTGAAGTGCACCACCTTCGATTCGCCGGCCTTGAGCAGGATCTTCTGGAAGTTCTTCAGCTCCTTGATCGGGCGGATCATCGAGCCAGCCACGTCCTGAATGTACAACTGCACCACGGTTTCACCGTCAACTTTGCCGGTGTTTTTCAGGGTGACGCTGGCGTCGAGCTTGCCGGTCTTGTTCAGGGTGGTGGACGACAGCGCCATGTCCGACAGGCTGAAGCGGGTGTAGCTCAGGCCATAACCGAACGGGTACAGGGGGCCTGTGGTGTCGTCGAAGTACTGCGAGGTGTAGTTGCCCGGTTTGCCCGGGGTGAACGGCCGGCCAATGGTCAGGTGGTTGTAGTAGGTCGGAATCTGCCCCACGGAGCGTGGGAAGGTGATCGGCAGCTTGCCCGACGGGTTGTAGTCACCAAACAGCACGTCGGCAATCGCGTTGCCGCCTTCGGTGCCGGCGAACCAGGTTTCCAGGATCGCGTCGGCTTGCTGGTGCTCTTCGAGGATCGACAGTGGTCGGCCGTTCATCAACACCAGCACCAGCGGCTTGCCCGTGGCTTTCAGGGCCTTGATCAGGTCGCGCTGGCTTTGCGGGATGTTCAGGTCGGTACGGCTCGATGATTCGTGGGACATGCCACGGGATTCACCCACGGCGGCTACCACCACATCGGCGTTTTTCGCGGCCTTGACCGCTTCGTCAATCAGCACCTGGGCCGAGCGCGGGTCATCCACCACTTCCGGGGCATCGAAGTTGAGGAAGTTCAGGTAGTCCACCACCGCCTTGTCGCTGGTGATGTTGGCGCCACGGGCGTAGATCAGCTTGCCCTTTTCGCCGATCACCGCGTTCATGCCGTCCAGCAGGGTTACCGATTGCGCGGGCTTACCGGCGGCGGCCCAACTGCCCATCATGTCGATGGGGGCCTTGGCCAGCGGGCCGACCAGGGCGATGGTCGCGGATTTCTTCAGCGGCAGGGTGTCGTTCTGGTTTTTCAGCAACACCAGGCTGCGCCGCGCGATATCGCGCGCTTCGCTGCGGTGCAGGCGGCTTTCGGCATAGGTGTCGGCCGGATCATCCTCGGCCTTGCCGATACGCAGGTACGGGTCGGCAAACAGGCCCATGTCGTACTTGGCACCGAGCACTTCACGTACGGCGTTGTCGATATCGCTCTGCTCGATCTCGCCGGACTTGAGCAGCCCTGGCAGTTCCTTGCCGTAGAGCTGGTCGTTCATGCTCATGTCGATGCCGGCCTTGATCGCCAGCTTGGCCGCTTCGCGACCGTCCTTGGCCACGCCGTGCTTGATCAGCTCGAAGATCGCGCCGTGGTCGCTCACCGTCAGGCCCTTGAAGCCCCACTCCTTGCGCAGCAGGTCGTTCATCAGCCAGGTGTTGGCGGTAGCAGGCACGCCGTTGATCGAGTTCAGCGCCACCATCACGCCGCCAGCGCCGGCCTTGATGGCGGCGTGGTAGGGCGGCAGGTAGTCCTGGTACATCTTGACCGGGCTCATGTCGACCACGTTGTAGTCGCGACCGCCTTCCACTGCGCCGTACAGGGCGAAGTGCTTGACGCTGGCCATGATGCTGTCGGCCTGGGCCGGGCTCGGGCCCTGGAAGGCCTTGACCATCACTTCGCTGATGCGCGACACCAGGTAGGTGTCTTCGCCAAAGCCTTCGGAGGTCCGACCCCAGCGCGCGTCGCGGGAAATATCGACCATCGGCGCGAAGGTGATGTCGAGGCTGTCGGCGGCGGCTTCCTTGGCGGCAATGCGCCCGGAGCGGCCGATGGCGTCCATGTCCCAGCTCGAGGCCAGGGCCAGGCTGATCGGGAAAATGGTGCGGTGGCCGTGGATCACGTCATAGGCGAAGAACATCGGGATCTTCAAGCGGCTGCGCATGGCCGCGTCCTGCATCGGACGGTTTTCCGGGCGGGTGATGGAGTTGAACGTGCCACCAATGCGCCCGGCGGCGATTTCCTTGCGGATCATCTCGCGGGGCATTTCCGGGCCGATGCTGATCAGGCGCAACTGGCCGATCTTTTCATCCAGGGTCATCTGCCGGAGCAGGTCGCTGACGAACGCGTCCTTGTCTTTAAGCGCAGCGGGCTTGGTCTCGGCAACGACGGAGTGACTGGCCAGAGTGGCAACAAGGCCCAGCAAACACAGCTTTTTCATGAATATCCTTTTTCGGCGTACTGCGCAGCGTTCAGGTAAAACACTGCTCGGCCAAAATGTGGGGAGCGACTATTGTTGTTCGGGTGTTGTGTGGATAAATACCGCACACTTCTCAGCTCTTTATGAACTATCCATAAAGAAGGGCATCTTTTAGCTGATTGGCTCGCTGTAATCCAGTAGTGGCGGATTATGCCCCAAGCGCGTGATGTATAGGGTCAGTCGTCAAATTCCATAAGGTTGGTCAGGAGACACACCATGCAAGCAGCACAGACTATTCGATGGGGCTGGAAAGCCGCCGCCCTGCTACTGATCAGCAGCGTGCTGAGCGGTTGCGGCATCAACAAGATCCCGACCCTGGACGAACAGGTCAAGGCGGCCTGGGCCCAGGTGCAGAACCAGTATCAGCGGCGTGCCGACCTGATCCCCAACCTGGTGGAAGTGGTCAAGGGCTATGCGGCCCATGAGCAGGACACCCTCACCGCCGTGATCGAAGCGCGGGCCAAGGCCACCTCGATCCAGGTCGATGCCAGCACCCTCGACAACCCGGAAAAACTCAAGCAATTCCAGCAGGCCCAGGAAGGCCTGAGCGGAGCCCTCAGCCGCCTGATGGTGGTGTCCGAGCGCTATCCGGACCTCAAGGCCAACCAGAACTTCCTGGCCCTGCAATCCCAGCTTGAAGGCACCGAAAACCGCATCAGCGTGGCCCGTCGTGACTTTATCGCCGCGGTGCAGGCCTTCAACACCGAGATCCGTACCTTCCCTGGCCGCCTGTGGCACAGCGTGATGTACAGCGACTTGCCAGTACGCGCCAACTTCGAGGCCACCAGTGCCGATGCCGATAAAGCGCCGCAAGTGAAATTCTGATGACCCGGCGTGCTTGGTGGCTGGCGGCGCTGCTGCTGGCCTTTAGCCTGACTGCCCAGGCGGCCCCGGACTTTCCGGCGCTGACCGGGCGGGTGGTCGACAACGCGCAGATGATTGACCCGGCGGTGCGCACGCAACTGAACCAGCAATTGCAGGCGCTGGAGCAAACCCGTGGCGACCAGATAGTGGTCGTCACGGTGCCCGACCTGCAAGGCCTGCCCATTGAAGACTTCGGTTATCAACTGGGCCGGCACTGGGGCATCGGCCAGAAGGGCAAGGACAACGGCGCGCTGTTGATCGTGGCCCGGGACGAGCGTCAGTTGCGCATCGAAGTGGGCTACGGCCTGGAAGGCGTGCTCACCGATGCGCAGTCGTGGGTGATCATCAACCAGGTGATCGCGCCCAAGTTCAAGGCGGGCAATTTCACCCAGGGCATCAGCGACGGCGTGGCCGCCATGATCCAGGTGGTTGGCGGTGAGCCGTTGGCCGTGCCGGCCCATGTGGCGGATCCCAATTTCGCCAAGGACAACCCGGTATTTTCCATCGGTCTGTTCATCCTGTTGCTGGTGGTACTGTGGCTGTGCAACCGCATGGGGCTGCCGGTGGGCGCCATCCTGCTGGCGATTCTCAGCAGCAGCGGGCGTGGCGGTGGCGGTGGTGGTGGCGGCGGTTTCCGGGGCGGCGGCGGTGGTTTCGGCGGCGGCGGGGCTTCGGGTGGCTGGTAATGACAATAACTAAAGAGCATCTACAACCATGGCTTTACTGACAGAACACGAGCAGCGCCAGGTGGCCGAAGCGATTGCCAGGGTCGAGCAACAGACCGATGCCGAACTGGTGACCGTACTCGCCGCCCGCGCCGACGACTACGCCTATATCCCGCTGTTGTGGGCCAGTGTGGTGGCGTTGGTGGTGCCGGGGATCGTGCATTACCTGTCGGGCTGGCTGACCATGCACACCTTGTTGCTGGCGCAATGGGCGACCTTCATTGTGCTGTGCCTGGTGTTCCGCCTGCCGGCCATCACCACCCGCCTGATCCCGCGTTCGGTACGGCATTGGCGCGCGTCAAACCTGGCACGCCGGCAGTTCCTGGAGCAAAACCTGCACCACACCCTGGGTAGCACCGGGGTGTTGATTTTTGTCAGCGAGGCCGAGCGTTACGTGGAGATCCTGGTGGATGACGGCATTTCCAAACGGCTGGATGACAGCAGTTGGGATGCCATCGTCAAGACGTTTACCCAGCAGGTGAAACAGGGGCAGACGTTGAGCGGGTTTATCACGTGCATTGAGGCCTGTGGCGAACTGCTCAAGGTGCATGTGCCGCAGACGCACACGCGCAATGAACTGCCCAACCGCTTGGTCGTCCTGAAATAACCTGTGGGAGTTGGCTTGTGTGGGAGCTGGCTCCTACACAAGCGACATTTTGAATTGCGCTGACCGTTGGGCAAATAACTCCGTGCCCTGAGCCCCCATCCCCCCTAAAATGCCCGGCATTCCCAGCCCGAGGCGTTTTTGTTCATGTCTGTCACCGCTAAACCTGCCAGCCCCGCGCCGGATCATCACGCCCAGTTCATCGAACTGCTGCGCGCAAGCCTTGAGCAGAACGCCTTTATCAAGCTGGTGCTGGCCAAGTACGTGGGCGACGAGGCGGACCTGCAGCGCCTGATCATCAAGCCAGTGACGGTCAAGGAGCAGGCCTGCCTGTCCTTTGTCTATCGCTACAAGACCCGTGACATCACCAAGAACTTCGCCCTGGCCGATGGGGTCGCGATGATTGCCGAGCTGCTGCCGGCCTCGTTCAAGAACGCGCACCTGCTGGCGTTGACCGATGAGGCACAGCTGGAATACAGCAAGAAGAACAAAAGCTCGCTGTTCAAAAGCAAGCCCCAGCAGCTGCGTGAGGCGCCGTCGGCCGAGCACAACCGCGAGAAAAACCGCTTCCTTGACCTCAGCCGGCCATTTCTCGCCGACCTGGGCGTGACCAACGCCAAGCACGAGCTGATCCCGGCGATGTCGCGCAAGTGGAAGCAGATCAACAAGTTCATCGAAGTGTTCAGCCATGCGCTGACCTCATCCCCCTTGCAACTGGACCGGCCGGTACGTGTCGCGGACTTTGGTTCGGGCAAGGGCTACCTGACCTTCGCCATCCACGACTACCTGCGCAACACCCTCAAGGCCGAAGGCCAGGTGACGGGTGTGGAGTTGCGCGAAGACATGGTGACCCTGTGCAACAACGCCGCCGCCCGCCTGGACCACCCGGGGCTAGTGTTCAAGTGCGGTGACGTGCGCAGCGTGGCGCCCAGCGAGCTGGACGTGATGATCGCCCTGCATGCCTGCGACATCGCCACCGACTACGCAATCCACACCGGCATCCGCTCCGGGGCGTCGATCATCATGTGCTCGCCGTGCTGCCACAAACAGATCCGCTTGCAGATCCAGAGCCCGGCGCTGCTCAAACCGATGCTGCAATACGGCCTGCACCTGGGCCAGCAGGCAGAAATGGTCACCGACAGCTTGCGCGCCTTGTTCCTGGAAGCCTGTGGGTATGAGACCAAGGTCTTTGAGTTCATCTCCCTGGACCACACCAACAAGAACAAGATGATTTTGGCGGTCAAACGTGCGGAGCCTGCGGATAACACGCAGTTGCTGGAGAAGATCCGGGAATTGAAGGCGTTTTATCAGATCAGTGAGCACTGCCTGGAAACCTTGCTGCGTGCTGACGGCTACCTATCCTGAAGAGTGCGCGGATCAAAATGTGGGAGCGGGCTTGCCCGCGATGACGGAGTGTCAGTCAACCTATCTGGCGCCTGATACACCGCTATCGCGGGCAAGCCCGCTCCCACATTAGATTGCATTTACCTTGGGAGAGGGCGCCGGCTGCACGGCGGTCTTGCGCCCCAGCATCACCGTCACGATTACCCCGCAGGCAAACAGCCAGGTAATCGGTTCGATGTGTTCGCCAAAAAACAGCGCGGAAAAGGCGATGGTGAAAAAGATCTGCAGCAGTTGGATCTGGCTGACCCGCGCAATGCCGCCCATGGCCAGCCCGGCGTACCAGGCAAAGAACCCCAGGAACTGCGAGAACAACGAGACGTAGCCAAACGCCCACCAGGTGCGCGCCGAGATTGCGCCGTCGTGTTGCAGCGCCAGGTACGTCACCGGCCCGATCAATAGCGGCGTCGACAGCACCAGCGCCCAGCAGATCACCTGCCAGCCGCCCATTTCCTTGGCCAGTCGGCCGCCTTCGGCATAACCCAGGCCACCCACGGCAATCGCCCCGAGCATCAACAAGTCGCCGGCCTGGATGCTGCCGGCACCGCTGATCAATGCATACCCGAGCACCAACGCACTGCCCAGCGCCGCGCAGGCCCAGAAGGCCTTGGACGGACGCTCATGGGACAACCACGCCGCATACAGCACCACGCACAGCGGTTGCAGGCCGTTGACCAGGGCGCCATGGGAGGCCGGCAGGGTTTGCATGGCCCAGGCCGACAGCACTGGGAAACCCAGGATCACCCCGGCAATCACCAGCGTCAGGCCGCGCACCTGGCGCCAGGTCGGCCAGGCTTCGCGGCGCCACAGCAACAGCAAGGCCGCCGGCACCGCCGCGAACAGCGCGCGGCCCAGGCCGTTGAGCAGCGGATGGATTTCCTGCACCACGATGCGGGTGAAGGGCAGGGTCAGGCTGAAGATAACGACGCCGAGCAGGCCGAGGGCCATGCCAGTGTTTTCGCGGGAGTTCATGGGGCGCGACCGGATTCAAATGGGCTAGAGGTTGATGCCCATCTAGCCACAAAGCCCGCAGGACGCGGGCTTACAGCTGGCTGCAGATTGAACCGTACAGTTCCTGCAGGCGCTGGGGTTAGAAGAACCGCGTCACGCTGATCTTGGCGTTGCGCCCGACGCTGGTGGCGCTGTCGCCGCTCAAGGCTGGCATGTAGCTGCGGTTGAACAGGTTGTCGACGGTGAAGTTGACTTCGGTGCCTTTGAGGTACGCCTGTTGCGGCGTCCATTTGGCGAACAGGCCCTGGGTGTCGTAGCTGGCGTTGGGGTACTGGTCGTAGAAGCTGTCGCCGAAGCCGCTGTTCAGGCCGCCTGAGTATTTGTCGCTGGGCAGGCGATCGGTCTTGCGCACGAACTGACCTTGCCAACCCACCTGAGCGTCCCAGGCCGGAATCTTGGTGCCCAGCACGGCAACCCACTTGGCCGGTGGAATATCCCGGGCCCAGACGTGGATGTCGGTCGCCCATGGGTTGGTGTAGGGGTTTTCGCGTTTGCCGGTGGCCCACGAGTAACTCAGGGAGCCGAACAGATAAGTCGAGTCGTAGTAGCCCTCAAGCTCGAAGCCCTTGATGGTCATGCTGCCGACGTTGCGGTAGTTGGTCTTCGACGCCATATCGGTGCAGACCTCGGCGATGGAACCTTTGATGGAGTTCTGTTGCGCGCAGCCCAGGCCGGTGGCCTTGAAGATCTCGTCCTCGATCTTGTTGTGGAACAACGTGCTGCGCAGTTGCAGGCTGTCGCCGCTGGCGATCACGTTGGCGAAGCTGGTGACGTTACCCACGGTAATGGCGGTGATGCGTTCCGGGTCGAGGTTGCGGCTGGTGGAGGTGCGGCTGCCCAGGCCCTGGACTTCGTATTGCTCGTCGATCACCGGTGCGCGCCAGGTGCGGCTCCAGTTGGCGAACATCACCACGTCCGGGGTGACTTTCCAGAACACCGCCAGGCGCGGAGACCAGCCGGCATAGGTGCGGTCGCCGTAGTCATGGCCGTAGGCCGGATCGGGGTTGCTGTAGTACGGCGCATCGTTGGCTTTGCCACGGTTGAGCACGTGGTCATAACGCAGGGATGGGGTGATAGTCACGTCGCCCAGGGTGACCGCGTCCTGGATGTAGAACGCGTTGGTGTCGACCTTGCCGTGGGGCATGAACGCCGGCTGGAAATGCCCGTAGTTGTACTCAGGCGTGTCGTACTTGGCGCCGGGCATCCAGCTGTCGGTATCGCGGATGTGCTTGCGGATCTGCACCCCGGTGGTCAAGGCATGGTCCAGCGGGCCGGTGTTGAAGCGGCTGATGTTGCGCAGCTCCAGAATCTTGTCGGTGTAGGCGGTGTCCATCTTGCGCCCGCCGGTGGACAAGCCGACAACGGCCGTGGCGTCGCGCTCGTCGGTCTGGTCGGT
This sequence comes from Pseudomonas sp. WS 5411, assembly GCF_012985595.1. NCBI lineage: Bacteria > Pseudomonadati > Pseudomonadota > Gammaproteobacteria > Pseudomonadales > Pseudomonadaceae > Pseudomonas > Pseudomonas sp. WS 5411. Next base: position 228,511 of record NZ_JAARMC010000006.1, on the reverse strand, counting down.
GTTGGACTCCGAGTAGCTGAGCTTCATGTCGATCAGCGGGTTGTCCAGGGGGTGGTATTCGTACTTGCCCGACCACGTGGTATCGACGGTGTGGCGGTTGGCCAGGTACCGTCTTACGGCAGCATCGTAGCCATAGAGATCGATATCTTTCTGCTGCGGTGGCGATGGGTAGCTTCTGGACGAGAAGGGCGTCCAGCGTTCGCTGTTTGCCCGGGAGTAGGAGAAACCGAGGCTGTGTTCATCGGTGAGGTACATGTTCAGTTTGAACAGTTGACCGTCCACATCCTGGGCGCTGTTGGGCAGGCGCTGCGGGTTGATCGGGTAGCGCTTGCTGTCGTAGTCGCGCGCAGCGGCCAGCTTCAAATCGCCGCCGTCGCGTTGGGTCAGGTAGGCCAGGGCGTCGATGCGCCCGTCCTCGGTGCGGCCATACACGGCGCCGGTGTAGACCTGTTCGTGGTCGTTGCTGGCATACCCGTATTTGAGCATCGCACCGCTGTTGCGCCCGTCCTTGAGCAGGTCCGGTGCATCTTTGGTGACCATGTTGACCGTGCCGCCAAACCCGCCGTTACCGGTGAAGGCCGAGTGCGGGCCTTTTTCCACCTCGACGTTCTTGATCATCTCGGGCTCGATAAAGATGGTGCCTTGCTGATAGCGCTCGAATCCGCTTTTGGTGGCGCCATCGACGGTCATCGGCACGTCTTCGGCCTCGCCCATGCCGCGAATGTTGATGATCTGCCCGCCCGGTTTCATCGAGCCGCCCATGGTCACCCCCGGCAGCGTCTGCACCAGGCTGGCGATGTTGTTGGGCTGCAGGCGGTCGATATCGGCCTGGGACAGGGTGGAGCGGCCGACGGTGCTGGCGTCGACCTGGTTACCGGTGCCGATCACGCTCAAGGCGTCCAGTTGTAAGCTGGCGCTGTTGGTGGTGCGGCTTTCTTCGGGGCGCACGACATAGGTGTTGCCCACTTTGATCAGGGTGAACGCGCCGGTATTGAGCAGGGTGCGGATCGCCACTTCGGGGGTGAAATCGCCGTTGAGCGCGGGCGCCTGGATATTTTTCAGCAGGTCTTCATCGAACAGCAGCTGGATTTTTGCTTGTTGCGCCACCTGGCTCAGGGACGTGGCCAAGGGTTGGGCCGGCAGTTGCAGGGTGAACGACTCGGCCTGGGCCGTGAGGCTGACGGCCAGGCAGGCGGCGATCAGTGTCGGTCGAACAAACAGTTGCTGGGCAAGGCAAGGCGCGCGAAACATGAAATCCCCCAAAGCGGCTAAATAGCCAAAAAAGGCATGCGTATCAAACGCAGACCGGAGGAAGACGCGGCAGCAAAAAAAATCCTCACATGCGAATGCAAAATATTCTCAAGTGGTGTTACTTGCGCGCTTCGATACGGATCTTGCCATCGCCCAGGGCCACGGTTTTCACCGGCAACAGGGCCGGCAGGGCACTGATCAGCGCGTCCGGGTCATTCACATCGAGGTTGCCGGAAACCTTCAACCGTGCCACCGCGCCATCGGCCAACACCACGGCCTTGGGCCGGTACAGACTCAACTCATCCAGCAGGCTGGCCAGTTCGCGGTTGCGAAAGGACAGGTGCCCGCTGCGCCAGTCGGCGACTTCGCCAGCGGCCACGGTTTGCTGCTGCACGGAGCCCTTGGCGTAGCTGTAGGTCGCCCGCTGCTGGGCGCCGAGCATAACGGCGCTGGCTTTCTGGTCGGGGGCGAAGGCGACCATCCCGTGGGCTACGCTGACCACCAACTGCTGCTGGCCGCGGCGCACATCAAAAGCGGTGCCCACCACCCGCACATCGGCCTCGCCTGCGCGCACGAACAGCGGCCGCTCCTTGTCGGGTGCCACCTCCAGGTACAACTGGCCCCGGTCCAGATGGATCACACGGCGATGGGCATCGAAGTCCACCCGCAACTGCGTGCTGGCATTGACGTACAAGGTGCTGCCGTCCGGCAGGTCCAGGGTGCGCATGCCTTTGTCCTGCGCCGCGATGTCGGTGTGATACAGCCCGCGCGGGGCCCCGAGGTTGCTGGCGAGCAAGGCGCAGACCAGCGCGGCTGCCACCGCCAGGGCGGGGCGCCAGGGCGCGGGTTTGCGGGTGGGCAGGGGCACGGGTTTGTTCAGTTGCTGCAACTCACCGAGGTCGGCCCACAGCTGTTCGAATTCGGCGTAGGCGCGCGCATGGGCCGGCACGGCATGCCAGGCGGCGAAGGCCTTGCGCTCCTGCGTGTTGCCTTCGTTGCGATTGCGCGCAAACCAACTGGCAGCCTGGGCATCGATGCAGTCGTGCTCATCAATGTTGTGGCTGTCGCGGTTACTCAAGCGGGTCATTCTGGCTGCTCCTTGCCCGGTCTTTTTGAAGTCGCTGCTTGCAGTGCAGCAGGGCAAAGGCGATGTGCTTTTCCACCATGCTGATCGAAATACCCATGCGTTCGGCGATCTGCGCCTGGCTCAGGCCTTCGAAGCGGTGCAGCATAAGGGCTTCTCGCCTGCGGGGCGAGAGTTCGGCGAGGACTTCTTTCAACTGTTCCAGGCGTTGGAGGCGTTGGGCGGCAGCCAGGGGATCGTTTTGCTCGTCGCTGACAGGTTCGGCATCCCGTTCGGCCTGCTCGTGATGGACGCCGTGGCGCACCTTCTGTTTGCGCCAATGGTCGCGCAACAGGTTGCGCGCCATCTGAAACAGAAAGGCCCGTGGCTGCTCGACCTTGGCTCGGTCGCGGTAGTCCAGCCATTGGGTAAAGACATCCTGGGTCATGTCCGCCGCGTCGCTGGCGTTGTCCGTGCGTTTACGCAGGTAATGCAGGATATCTGCATAAAACCCGCGAAAGGCATCGGCCGGCAGCGGGTCGGGCTTGAAACGAGGCATGGATATCCTTCTTGACGCAGCACGCTGCAGAAAAGTCGCGAATGATATCGAGAATTATTGCTATTTGTCTCCGTAAATTTAGCGATGCATGCATCCCCCTGTGGGAGCGAGCTTGCCCGCGATGGCGGTGTGTCTGGTCCACCGCTATCGCGGGCAAGCCCGCTCCTACAGGGGGATGTTTTAGCTCAATGAGGTCAGCAGCTTCTGCAACTGCGCCTGACCCGCCATGTCCAGTGGGAACACCGGTAACCGTGGATCACCCACCTCCAGCCCGGTCAGGCGTAAACCGGCCTTGATCGTCGCTGGCAAGCCGCCCTTGAGGATGAAGTCCAGCACCGGCAACTGCCGATAGAACAGCTCCCGTGCCTGGTTCAGGTCATTGGCCAGTATCGCCTGGTACAGGTCCAGGTTGAGTTGCGGGATCAGGTTCGGTGCAGCCGTGCACCAACCCTTGGCACCGGCGGCGAACGCTTCCAGGGCCAGTGGGTTGCAGCCGTTGTAGAACGGCACCTGGCCTTCGCTCTGGCGGTACAGCTGGTGCATGCGCTGGATATCGCCGGTGCTCTCCTTGACCATCGTCACGTTGTCGACGCTGTGGACGATACGCAGGATCAGCTCCACCGACATATCCGTGCCGCTGGTGGCCGGGTTGTTGTAGAGCATGATCGGCACGCCGACGCTGTCGCCGATGGCCGCGTAGTGCGCAAGGATCTGCGCCTCACTGAGCTTCCAGTACGACGTCGGCAGCACCATCACCACATCGGCGCCTTCGGCTTCGGCAAAGCGTGCGCGGCGCACGGCCTTGGCGGTGGTCAGGTCGGATACGCTGACGATGGTCGGCACGCGCTTGGCGACCTTTTGAATGCTGTAGGCGCTGACGTCGTCCCACTCGGCGTCGCTCAGGTAAGCGCCTTCACCGGTGCTGCCCAACGGGGCAATGGCGTGGACGCCGCTGTCGATCAAGCGGTCGATGGATTGGCCCAGGGCGTCGAGGTCAACGGTGCTGCCGTCGGCGCTGAACGGGGTGATGGTGTAGCCGATGATGCCGTGAATAGTAGGGCTGGACATGGAATATCTCCGGTCGAAAAAGGCTTCAGTTCAGGCAATCGGCGTGTTGACGCAGGTTCTGCCGAGCGTAGTAGTTGAACGCGGCGCCGTGGCGCTTGGGCTTGGAGATCCAGTCATGGGCCTCGCGTCCCAACTGCGGCAGGATCGGCTTGATGGTCCCGGCGGCCATGGCCAGCAATTGCAATTTGGCCGCCCGTTCGAACAATTGCGCGATCACGCAGGCCTCTTCGATGGTGCTTCCGGTGGACAGCTGCCCGTGGTGCGACAGCAGGATGGCGCGCTTGTCGCCCAGGGCTTGGGTGATGATTTCGCCTTCTTCGTTACCCACCGGCACACCCGGCCAGGCTTCGAGGAACGCGCAGTCTTCATACAGCGGGCACAGGTCCATGTGCGATACCTGCAGCGGTACTTCGAGCATCGACAGCGCGGCGATGTGGGTGGGGTGGGTGTGGATGATGCAGTTCACATCCGGCCGGCCACGGTACACCCAGCTGTGAAAACGGTTGGCCGGGTTGGGCATGCCGTGGCCTTCCAACACTTCCAGGTCTTCGTTGACCAGCAGCAGGTTGCTGGCGGTAATTTCATCGAAACCCAGGCCCAGTTGCTGGGTGTAGTAGGTGCCAGGCTGTGGGCCACGGGCAGTAATCTGCCCGGCCAGGCCCGAGTCGTGGCCGTTCTCGAACAGAATACGGCAGGTCAGGGCCAGCTTTTGCCGGTCGGTCCACGTATTATCCGCCAGGGTACTTTGCATCTGGGTCAGCGCTTGCTTGACCAGTTGTTCTTTCGGGAGTGCTAATGTCTTGGCCATATCGGTGTCCTTTGGGTGGTTCAATGGACGTCGATTTGCTGGTTCCCGCTGCTCGCAAGGTCGTTGGGTTCTGCAAATGACACTAAAGAGGCTATATGACACTTCGTGTCATTGGCAAGCAATAATCATCGCATTCTGCTTGGATTAATCGCTGCGCATGTCTATCCGTTTGAAACTATTGAGAAAAAAACTCGGCGTCACCCTGGAGGCATTGGCCGAAAAATCCGGGATGACCAAGAGTTACCTGTCCAAGGTCGAGCGCGGCTTGAACACCCCGTCGATTGCCGCCGCGCTGAAACTGGCCAAGGCGTTGAACGTCAAGGTCGAAGAACTGTTCAGCGAAGACAGCGTCAGCCTCGACAGCTACAGCCTGGTGCGCAGCCACGAGCGGCCCGAGACCGCGCCGGGTTACGCAGTACTGGCCCATCAGGTCAGCGAACGCAGCCTGCTGCCGTTCATCATTTATCCGCCGGCAGAATTCAGCGACAAGACCTTCAAGGAGCATTTGGGGGAAGAGTTTCTGTTTGTGCATGAAGGCCGGGTGGAAGTGGACTTCATGACCGAACGGGTACTGTTGGAGCGTGGCGATGCATTGCACTTCAACGCGCAAAAGCCCCATCGGATTCGCTCGGTGGGCGAGGTGCAGGCGCAGTTGCTGGTGGTGGTGCACAGCGCCGAGGAATAACGCCAACGCTGTGTTGGAACTCGGTCAATGTGGGAGCTGGCTTGCCTGCGATAACGGTGTGGCTGATACACCGCCATCGCAGGCAAGCCGGCTCCTACATTTGATCGCCTTCGTTAACCCGATCAGTGTTCGACAGGTACCGCCAGGGCCGGGTTGCCGAGCGCATGGCTGCGTGCCGCAAAGAACCTGAGCTCCACTTCCATCCCCTCAAACAGTGCGGCAAACCGGTGTTTCTGCTGTTGGATAAACCCGTCGCTGCGGCCAAACACCGAGATCGCCAGGGTCTTGATCTTCGACCGGCGAACTGCCTCCACCAAGTGCCCATCCTGTTCGCTCAGGTGATGGCCGAACAGGCACAACGCACCTTCCTGTCCGAGCAATTGCTCATAGCAGAACGACAGGTAATCCGAGCTGCGAATGCTCTTGAGCTTTTCGCTACTGGGGCCTTCGTTGATAAACAGCGGCACATCGTCGAGGGTCTTGATCGTGTTGTTGATCGCAAAGCTGCTCAGCAACGTGCTGTCGGTGGAGGCCAGTTTGCGCGCCGAACCATCCAGGTTGCGTACCAGGTGCAGGCCGCCGTGCAGGTACAGAATGCGCGTCGCGGTGGTTGCGGTATCGCGCAAGTCAAAGCGTGATTCGGCGCCGCGAAACAGGTCGTCGATACCCGGCGTATGCAGGATCGACCAGTAATTGAGCAGGTCGTAATTGCTGGTGAACACCGTCTTGTAGCTCGCCAGTTCCTGATTGATGGTCACCAGGGTCGACGGCTGTACCAGGCGCCACGGGATATGCACGGCGTGGATGGTATTGATCAGCGCTTCCTTGATCGCGTAGTAACGATTGCGCGGCGCGGCGGAGCTGACGGCCAGGGCCTTGTTGACGCGGCTGGTGGTTTTCAGGGCGCCCAGCACCTGCTCGAAGCTGCGGGTCTGCATCGCGTCAAACACGCTCAGTTCGGAAGCGCTCAAGGGCTTTTCTTCCACGGTGCGTGCGTTTTCAAACAGCGAGTCGTAGGCAAAGTCTTCCCAGACTGTGCGACTGGCGCCGTTGCCGATCAGGATGGCGTCGAAGGCGATGCTGTTGCGCAGTGCGTTCCAGTCTTCAAGGGTGGCGTCGATATCCTGGAAATCCTTCATTGCGGCGGGTCTACTCAAAAACGGCTGGGCGGTGACTTTATCACGGGCGGGCGTTGATCTTGGTCAAGATGCCGCAGGCGGGTGAGGTTGATGCTGTAGGAATCAACGCATCCCCGAGGATTCATCATGAGCAGCACGTTCTTCATTCCCGCCGTCAACATCATGGGCATCGACTGCCTCGACGAAGCCATGAACGCGATCCGTAACTATGGTTTTCGCAAGGCCCTGATTGTCACCGACGCCGGCCTGGCCAAGGCGGGCGTGGCCAGGATGATTGCCGAGAAACTGGCAATGCAGGACATCGACTCAGTGATTTACGACGGCGCCAAGCCCAACCCCAATGTGGAGAACGTCGAGAACGGCCTGGCGTTGTTGCAGCAAAGTGCCTGCGATTTCGTGGTGTCGCTGGGCGGCGGCTCGCCCCATGACTGCGCCAAGGGCATTGCCCTGTGTGCCACCAATGGCGGGCATATCGGCGACTACGAAGGTGTCGACCAATCGAGCAAGCCACAGCTGCCCCTGGTGGCGATCAACACCACCGCCGGCACCGCCAGCGAAATGACCCGTTTCTGCATCATCACCGACGAAACCCGCCACGTGAAAATGGCCATCGTCGACCGCAACGTCACACCGCTGCTGTCGGTCAACGATCCTGCGCTGATGGTCGCCATGCCCAAGGGCCTGACCGCCGCCACCGGCATGGACGCGCTGACCCACGCCATCGAAGCCTATGTGTCCACGGCCGCCAACCCGATCACCGACGCGTGCGCGATCAAGGCTATCGAGCTGATCAGCGCCAACCTGCGCCTGGCCGTGCGCGACGGCAGCGATATGGCGGCCCGGGAAAACATGGCCTACGCGCAGTTTCTCGCCGGCATGGCCTTCAACAACGCCTCCCTGGGGTTTGTCCACGCCATGGCCCACCAGTTGGGCGGCCTCTACGACTTGCCCCACGGCGTATGCAACGCGGTGCTGTTGCCCCACGTGCAAAGCTTCAACGCCAGCGTCAGCGCGGCGCGCCTGAGCGACGTCGGCCGCGCCCTTGGGGTGGATAACAAACACGCCAGCCCGGAAGAGGGCGCCCAGGCGGCCATCGCGGCGATCCGCTGCCTGTCCCAGGACGTCGATATCCCGGCCGGCCTGCGTGAGCTGGGCGCCAAGCTGCAGGATATCCCGCTGCTGGCCACCAACGCCCTCAAGGACGCGTGCGGCCTGACCAACCCACGGCGGGCGGACCAGCGTCAGATTGAGGAGATTTTCCGTAGCGCGTTTTAATCCGCCCTGGAACGGGCGACGCACCACAGTGCGCCGCCCGCCAGAGCTACACATAGCGCCGCCAATGGCCACACTTGCTGACTGACCAGCAAGCTGGCCACACCCCCTATCAGCGCCGCCAGCAACTGGTGCAAAAAGCCACTTAGGGCCATGGCGTACGAGCCGCTTATCGGAGAATGATCGTTGGCCAAGGACAGACTGATGGGGTAACTCATCGACTGCCCGAACACCGCCACGCAATATGGCAGCCACAGCAGCCAGGCCCAATCGCTGGCGAACCAGCCTGCGAGCAACATCACCGAGCTGCCGCCCATCACCAATGTCACACCCCATGTCATCATCGGCAGGCGTCCGCTGCGGGCAACCCAGCGATTGACCATCAGTGCGCCCGCCAGATAGGCCGCGCTGATCGGCCAGCCGAGCAGCCCGTACTGCGCGGCAGTCCACTCGAAGCGACCCTGCAGAATCAGCGGAGCGCAGGTGTTGAACGCGATGATCACGCCATACCCCAATCCGCCCGCCAACGCCGCTCGGAGAAACGCCGGGTGTTGCAAAATCATGCGGTAGATACGCCACGCAGAAACCTGTCCATCGGCTTTCATCCGCGCCGGGAACGCCACCCCTTGCAGTACGCCAATCAGCCCGATTGCCGCCAACGCCAGGCCATAGAAGATCGCCTCCCAACCAAACGCCACCTGCAATACCGAGCCAATGAACTGGCCGATGCCCAGGGCGATCACGAAGGTCATGCCCAGCCACGACAGCCCCTTGGCCAACAATGCACCGCTGAAACTGTCGCGCACCAACACCCGAGCCATCACCGAAACGCCACCGGCGCCCAGGCCCTGGGCAAACCGTAGCGACAGAAACGTCTCGATGTTGTGAGCCAAGGGGATGGCCGCACTGGCCACCGCATACAGGGCCAATGCCGCCAGCAATACCGGCTTCCTGCCCAGGCGCTCACCCAGGCTGCCCCATAGCAGCATGGGCAGCGCCATGCCTATCAGATACACCGCCAAGGCGAGCGAAGCTTGAGCCTCCAGGGCCTGCAGCGCTTGGGAAATGGCCGGGACTGCGGGAAGGTAAATGCTGATGCCAACCTGGGACAGGAAGGCGGTGCAGCAGGCAATGGCGAGGGTTGTGGTGCTCTTCAAGGGGGCGAGTTCCTTTCTGAACGCTAAATTTCAGGCGCAAAGCTACAAGCTGTTAGTGTATTTGTCTTTAGCTTGAAACTTGCCACTGAGGCCTCCCTGATGAGAGTTCTGCTATTCGGCGCCACCGGCATGGTCGGCCAGGGCGTGTTGCGTGAGTGTCTGCTGGCCGCTGATGTGCAGGAAGTGGTGGCGGTGGGGCGCACGGCGTTGACCCAGGAGCATGGCAAACTGCACCAGGTGTTGCATGCCGATATGTTCGACTTCCAGCCCCTGGAGCATTTGCTGCAGGGCTTTGATGCCTGTCTGTTTTGCCTGGGGGGGTCGTCGGTGGGCGTGGATGAAGCCACCTACACCCGGCAGACCTACGACCTGACCCTGGTCGCCGCCAGTACCCTGGCGCGGCTCAATCCGCAGATGACGTTTGTGTACGTGTCCGGTGCCGGCACCGACAGTTCCGAGCAGGGCAAGGTGATGTGGGCGCGGGTCAAGGGCAAGACCGAGAACGCCTTGCTGCGCCTGCCGTTCAAGGCGGTGTATCTGTTCCGGCCGGGGATCATTCAGCCGCTGCATGGCGTGCGTTCGAAAACCGCGCTCTACCAGACGATCTACAACCTGATCGGGCCGCTGCTGTCCCTGGTCCGGCGCATGCGGCCAGCCTGGGTGGTGAGTACCGAGACCGTGGGCCGGGCGATGCTCGCGGTGGTCCGGCATGGCGCTCCGCAAGCGGTGATTGAGCCTGCGCAGATCCATCGCCTGGCTGCCGAGCGTTTGTAATGCTCTCGAAAAGCCTGATCCGTCGCCTGGCGCCTGATGCCGTTGATCATGGTGTGTTATCTGTTTGCCTTTTTTGATCGCATCAATATCAGCTTCGCCAAGTTCCAGTTGCAGGCTGACCTGGGTTTGAGCAACACCGCCTACGGTTTGGGCGCGGGGCTGTTTGTGATCGGGTATGTGATCTTCGAAGTGCCGAGCAACATGATGTTGTACAAGGTCGGCGCCCGGCGTTGGATTGCCCGGATCATGGTGTCCTGGGGGCTGGCGACGGCCGCGATGGTGTTTGTGACGGCCGAGTGGCAGTTCTATGCATTGCGCTGATCAATACGTTGGGCCAACTCGGTGGCATCGTCAGCCCGGTAATGGTCGGGCGCATCAAGGACATCACGGGCAGCACGACCCCGGCGCTGTATGTGATTGGCGTGTGTGCATTGATTGCGGCGGCGCTGCTGCTGTGGGGCTTGCAGCATAAGTTGCGCACCTCCGACAAGCGCTGACGACTCAGCTCACGCCAGCCAATGCCTTGGCCGGCGCGCTGCTGAACTGAATCAACACCACCCCGCCAATCAACATCAGCACCCCAAGCAAGCGGGGGGCAGTCAGTTGCCGCTCCACCAGACCAAACAGGCCGAAGTGGTCGAGCAACAATGACGCGAGGATTTGCCCGGCCATGGCCAGGGCGATAAACCCCGAGGCCCCGAGCTTGGGCAGCAGGACCAGGGCCAGGGAGATAAAGCACACGCCGAATGCGCCGCCGGTCCACATCCATAGCGGCGCCTTGGTGATAAAACCGAGGCTTGGCAGCGGCAGCCGTAACGCCAGGATCACCGGCAATAACACCAGAATACTCACCAGCAGCGAGGCCAGGGTCGCCCACAAAGGATGCCCGAGGCCGCGCCCGAGGTTGGCGTTGATTGCGCTTTGAAACGGCACCACCGCCCCGGCAATCACCGCCAGCAGTAACAAGCCCAGCCAATGCAACGTGGTCATGATCAATCTCCAAAAGGTTTTACTGGACTCTACGGTATTCGTCGCGCAGATTTAAATTCCAAGTTCTTATGCCGAACATGCATGCCATGAATGATCTGCGCCGTGTTGACCTTAACCTACTGGTGATCCTCGACGCGTTGCTCAGCGAGCAGCATGTCACCCGCGCTGCCGAGCGCCTGCACCTGAGCCAGCCGGCGGTCAGCCATGCGCTGGGGCGCTTGCGTGATTTGTTGGGCGACCCGTTGCTGGTGCGCCAAGGCGGCGGCCTGGTCGCCACCGCTCGCGCGCTGGAACTGGCGGCGCCGCTGGCTGATGCCTTGGCCCAGGTCCAGTCGTTGCTGGCGCCGAACCGTTTTGATCCGGCGTCGGCCAGGCGCACCTTTCGCCTGGCCATGTCCGATTACGGCGCGGCTCTCTTGTTGCCCGGGCTGGTGCGGGCGCTGCGCGAGCAGGCGCCGGGGATTGACTTGGCCATCACCCACGCCAGTCGCGAAGGCATGCAGGAAGGGGTGCTCAGTGGGGAGATCGACCTGGCCGCCGGCGTGTTTCCCGACCTGCCGGCCGAGTTGCGCAGCACGCCGTTATTCGAAGAGCACTACGCCTGCCTGGTGGACCGCGACAGCTTGCCCGCCGACGGCGGGCTCGACCTGCCGACCTACCTGGCACGGCCCCATGTGCTACTGGAAATGCGCGGCAGCGGCACCCCGGAAATCGAGCGGGCGCTGACCGCGATCCGCGAGCGACGGCACGTGGCGATCAGCCTGCCGCATTGGGGCATCGCGCCGCAGTTGATCCAGGGCACCGACCTGATCCTTACCGTGTCCTCCCAAGGGCTGCTGAACATCGACTCGCGGCACTTGCTGGTGGTACCGCCGCCGTTTCATATCCCATCCTTCGGTTTTGTACTGGCCTGGCATAAACGCCGCGCGGGGGATGGCGCCTTGCAGTGGCTGATCACCCAAGTGCAAGACGTGTTGGCCAAACGTGCGGCCTAGCATTGCAGTGCCCGGTGGATTGTGCACAATCGACGCGCCCCCTCTTTTCTGAGCGTGTTACCCATGACTTCATCATTGCTGTTTGCCGTCATCGCCTCGGGCTTTATCTATGGCATCACGCCGGGCCCCGGGGTGCTGGCGGTATTTGGCATTGGTGCGGCACGCGGCCGTCGGGCCGGCGCGGGTTTTCTGTGTGGGCACCTGCTGGGCGATGTGGTGTGGTGCAGCACCGCGTTGGTGGCGATTGTTGGCGCCCGGGAGATCGGTAGCAGCGCGTTTGATGTGCTGGGTGTGCTCAGTGCCCTTTACCTGTTCTGGCTCGGCATCCGTGCCATTCGCACCCGCAACCGCAGCGGGGACGCGCCTCAGGGGGCGGCGCGCCAACCGTTCTGGCACGGCATTCTGTTTGGCCTGACCAACCCCAAGGCGTATCCGGTGGCCGTGGCCACGTTCACCGCACTCCTGTCGAGCCGGGCCGAGCTGCTGACCTGGAGCATGCTGCCGTGGTTGATTGTCCTGAGCTTTGTAGGCGGCCTGCTGGCTTACGGGATCCTCATCGGCGTCGTGGGCGCGCGGCAGGTGCGTACGGTGTATCAGCGTCATGAAGTGTTGATCACCAAGCTGTGCGGGGTGATGTTTATCGGCTTCGCGATCAATGCCCTGGCCCATGCGTTGCCGGGCTTGCTGGGCAGTAAAACGTCCTGAGTACCGACGACCGTTCGTCGCACCAGCAAGTTTTTTCTAAACCTTTGCCGCCCTGAAAATTCAGATTCAGGGCGGGGCTCGTTCCCCGGCATGTATTTATTACCTGGAGGAACCCATCATGAGCCGCATGGCTATCCGGTTACGCACCGCCACTTTCGCGATGCTGCTGGGCCTCGGCGCCAGCAATGCTTTTGCCCAAGGCCCCGCCGAATTTATCGAGCAAGCGTCGGCCAAGGGCATGGCCGATATCGAAACCAGCCGCATGGCCCACGCCAAGACCTCGTCTCAGGAAATCAAGGACTACACCATCGAGGTCATCAACGAACGCACCCTGGCCAATCAACATTTGGCGGCCATTGCGAAAAAACTCGACTTGCCGGTGGCGCCTCGCGACCAGATCGTCGACAAGGCTGAAACCTTGATGCCTGAGCTGACCGATGGCGACTCCTTTGACGCCGCCTACACGGCTCAGCAGGTCAAGGCCAACGAAGATGCAATCGCGTTGTTCAAGCAGGAAGGTGCTGCTTCGGATATCCCTGAGATAAAGGCATTGGTCGACGAAACCCTGCCCAAGCTGGAAACCCGCCTGGAAAAAGCCCGGGCGCTGGCTTCGTCCTACAGCAAGAGCCGCAACAGCGACGGTTGATCGCGGGCTTTGCCAGGAAACGGCGGTTGGAGCTGATCCAACCGCCGTTTTTTTACGCCTGGTTCAGGTCGGTCTTGCCTGGGGCCGCCGCTGTGCCGTCGCCGCCGAGGCTGACGGTATGGCGCTCGCCCAAGGTACGGTATTCGCTGCGAAGTTTTTCCAGGGCTTTGAAGTCCAGGCCATCGAGGCTTCATGGCGATGCTCCAGGTAAGTGCTGATGAAAGTACTAACCGTGGCGGCACGCTGAAAATTCTTTTTACAATTGTTGAGCTGCGTGAATTCGGTCGGGCCGTGCAACCGTTGGGCAGGTGCGGGGTGCAGGCATCGAACCCTGCTTGTGCAGGCTGGTCACTGTTTCATCACCCCGTTGAATGGAAGCGCGATCATGAGCCTCTCTCGTACTCTCTGCCTGGCCTGCTGCCTGGTGCTGTTGCAAGGCTGTTTCGACAGCTCTGACAATGAAACCCAGGACAACACCGACGGCAGCAAATCCTCGGTGCAAATGAAGGACTCCAAGGCTGATCAGCCCTAGCGTTAGGTGGTTGTCAGAACAACGACCTTGTGGCCTCGCTATCCTCGAGGGTCAGCAAGTACTGTTTGGCTTCAAGCCCGCCGGCAAACCCGGTGAGGCCGCCCGCAGCACCAATCACCCGATGGCAGGGCGCGACGATCGAAATAGGATTGCGCCCGTTCGCCGCCCCCACCGCGCGCACAGCCTTGGGGTTGCCGATCTGTTGGGCGATCTGGCTGTAGCTGCGGGTTTCACCGAAGGGAATAGTCAGCAGCGCACCCCAGACTTTTTTCTGGAACTCGGTGCCGTCAAAGTCCAGTTCCAGCTCGAAGCACTCGCGGGTGCCGGCAAAATACTCGTTCAACTGCCGCTCGGCCTCCAGCAGCACCGCGCTGTGGTTGACTTCCACCAGCTCGCCCAGGCGCACACGGTTGGCGCGCTCGGCCTCCCACAAGATGGCGGCGAGCTTGCCGTTGCGGGCAACCAGGGTCAGTTGGCCGACGGGGGAGGGCATGAGTTTGTATTCACACGGCATGAGCGGGCTCCTCGTTGAGTGGATCGTTTATCGCCTGCACTTTAGCGCTCGTCGCGGGTAGTTGAACTACGTTTCTTGCGCTCAAATTCGGCGATGTTATCGATCCTGTTGCAGCACCTTCAGCGCTGCCGATGCCAGGAACCCCGAACGACTTTTTTCTTCCGGGTGGTGCAGCACGTACTCATCAATGCGGTTGAGCAAGTAGCCAGGCAGCGTGATGTTGAGTTTTTGCGCCTTGCCCAGGTACTTGGTTACATCAATATCCACCACCGCCCAGGTACAGCCGGCGTACAGGGGGTTGGCTGCGTGCAGCGTGACCTTTTGTGCGCTGGGAATGGGCGCGCCCTCTTCGGCCAGCAGCTCAAAATGGCCTTCTATGGCTTCCCGTGCCATGGCCATGGCGTCGTCCAGGTCATCACCGGCAGAGAAGCAGCCAGGGATGTCGGGGACTTCTACGCCCCAGGCGTGGTCATCGTCGCCGGTTGAAATTGCAATCGGATACAGCATGTTCTTGTCCTCCAGGTACGCTTCAAGCGAGCAGAGCTTGTTTCAAGATGCTCTTGGCGGTCTTGTCCAACAGATGCTTCTTGGGGTGGGGAATGGTCACCAGCCCAGGCTTGGCAGGGTGTTTAAAATGATGATGGCTGCCCCTGACGCGCACCAGGTACCAGCCATCAGCCACGATATGGCCTATCAAATATCGGCTATCCACATCACCTCCTTGTGGTGTGTTGGTGGTGACTATAACTACTAAATAAAAATTATCAACACTCTACCCACCAACAAAAGAGGGCAGGCGGTGCAAGAAGTTTATGGGGGCGGGGCGAGGCTGCTGGATGAAGGTATTGCGGGGTTTTACTGATAAATCCCAGGCACAAAAAAACCGGCTTCAGGAGCCGGTTTTTTATTCATCCTCCATCAAGGTCAAGCTGATGGGGGAGGACAATCTGAGTGGAGCGGGTAGAGGGAATCGAACCCTCAACTAAAGCTTGGGAAGCTTTCGTTTTGCCACTAAACTATACCCGCTCAGAGCGGCTGACTTTGTACCAGAAGTGCGCGGCGATTTGAAGTTTTTCTTTGAAAAATGTGCAAGTTGCGAGCGTCAGCGGATGCTTTGAGCCCACCCCAGGCAGAAACGCTGCACCGTCCCTGCCCAGGGCCTTGCTTTCAAATCGCAAACGCATGCAGGGCCTGGCCCTGGTGATGCCGCAGTCGACTCACCGACTGTTCCGGTTTCAAAAAGCCCATCAATGCCTGCCGACTGTCATTGCACGCGGCCTTGTGCTCCATGTCCAGAAAGTGCCCGGTGGCCTGGATGGTGCCGAAGCTGCTGTTCGCTACATGTTGCCCAAACAGCCGGGCATCCTCGGCACTGGTGTATTCGTCCCACTCGCCATTCAAGAACAGAACCGGAATGTCGATCTGCCGTGCGGCCTTGAGGTAGCACTGGCGGTCGCTATTGAGCACCTGGCTGATGTGGTAGTGCATCTGCCCGTACTCGTGCTCGGCCAGGGTGCTGACGTGTCGATAGTTGAAGCGCTTGAACAGTGGCGGCAGGTGTTTGCCGATGGTGCTGTTGACCAGGTTGCCGACGCTGTGGCGGTCGAGGGTGCCGAGGTAGTCGACGCCACGTTCCAGATAGTCGCGCATCGGTGCGTTGATCACTGGGGAGAAGGAGCTGATCACGGCTTTCTCCACGCGCCGGGGACGCTGGGACAGGGCGACGAGCGTGGCGACACCGCCCCAGGAAAACGACAGCACATGCTCGGCGGCGAAGTGTTCGATGAGTTCCAGAAGGATCTGGCCCTCAATGTCCTTCGTCAGCATTTGCTCATGGCGGTTGTGGGCTTTGGAACGACCGGCGTAGGGCTGATCGTACAAAACCACATTGAATTGCGGATGCAGGCTTTTCACGGTCTGGGCGAACGACGCGGTGGTGGCCATGGAGCCGTTGACCAGGATGATGGTCTTTTGAGCAGCGTCCGCGCGATAGAACTCCGTGTAAACCCGATACTGACCCTGTATATCCAGCACAGCGATTTCTGGCCTCATGTCGTAAGACTCCTGGCAAGCGGGTGATGCGCGCAGATCACTCTGCACGAGCTTTGTGACAGGTAGGCATACGCCTGGAAGGGAGGCCCATGTCGGTCCGATGAGGCTGGCCGACGGCTGTTGTTATGGCGGGCAACTTGTCTGGGCCCCTACGTCAAGCGGTACGGGCCGGCAATGTGTTTCTTGGAGGTCGGGTGACTCACCAGTCAGATTGCGGCTGGCGGTTTGATTTAAGCAGGAGGCGGGCCAGGTCGCACGTTTGACCCTGGGCTTTTGCCGATCACCGGCTGAACGGTCATATCTGGCGGATTTCAGCTTCTGTCAGCGGCCGATATTGGCCGGGGGCGAGTTGTTCATCCAGCACTAGCGGGCCCATGCGTTCGCGATGCAGGCGCGTCACCTTGTTGTCGAAGTGCCCGAACATGCGCTTGACCTGGTGATAACGCCCTTCAATGATGCTCAGGCGCGCGCTTTTGGGGCTCAACACTTGCAGGTCGGCCGGTTGGGTGGTCAGGTCTTCGAAGGCGAAGTACAGGCCGGCACTGAACGTTGCGGCGTACTGCGGGCCAATCGCCTGTTCGGTCTCCACGTAGTAGACCTTGGGCAGCTTGGTCCTGGGCTGGGTCAGGCGCCGGGACCACTGGCCATCATTGGTGATCAGCAGCAGGCCGGTGGTGTTGAAGTCCAGGCGGCCGGCGATATGCAGGTCGCCCTTGTCCGGCTCATCCAGCAGGTCGAGGACGGTGGGGTGTTGGGGGTCGACGGTGGCACTGACGCAGCCTGGCGGCTTGTGCAGCATGAAGTAGCGCGCGGGTTTCCCCACCTGCAGGATCTCGCCATCACATTCCACGCGGCTGAACTCGCGCACTTCATGGTGGGGGTCGGCAACCGGCAGCCCATCGACTTGAATCCGTCGCTCCGCCAGCAGTAAGCGCACTTGCTGGCGATTGAAGCGGGGCAGGTTACTGAGGAATCGGTCGATACGCATTACCGGGGCTCGGCTGCGCGCAGTTGTGCGTCGACCTGGGCACAGCGCGGGCACAGGCAGGCCTTGTTGCGCAGCTCCATCGGCAGGGCTTCGAGCACCTTGGGATCGATGGTGACGCTGTAGCACCAGCAGGCACGGTCAGCGGTGCGCGGGTCGGCCAGGGTGCAATCGTTGCGAGCGCCGCAGGCCGGGCAAAGTGTGGGAGTGTTCATCGGTCGGTTCAGGTGTCATGGCGTCGAGGTTCCGGCGAAACCGGTGTATTTGGCACGATACAGACCTGGGCGGTTTATTGCGCCATAGATGTATCAATCTATGTCCAAGTCGCACCAGATTTGCTTTTTGCGGTCTGATCTCTTGTCATTCAGTGAAAGCTGTCTGTCGCCCCCCAGCGTCGCTGGTGTGTGCTCTTCCGCGGTCCAGGAGGCCGCCATGTATCGTCGATTGCTCATCACAGCTGTGCTCGGTTTGACCCTTTCTGCTTGCGTGCCCTATTACGATGGAGGCTCCAGCTACTATCGATCCGAAGTCTATACCGCACCCGCGCCGGTCTATTACTACGGCGGCGGTCCGTCATACCAGTACCGGCGCGGCTATTACGCACCGCCACCACGCTATTACCCGGCGCCGCGTTATTACCAGCCGGCGCCCCGTTACTATCAGGCCGGGCCAAGGGTGGGCTACCGTCCCTATCCCAGTCAGGGATGGGGGGATCATCGGGGCTACAACGGCCATGGTCGCGGCGATGGACGTGGCGGTGATCATGGCCGGGGACGTGGCGGGCATCGGTAGTCAGACTTTTCTTTGAAACGGCGCGAAACGCGCCGTTTTTTTTGTGGGCGACCGTCTGTCTGGGCTGTCATATTTAACAGCTATCTTAAGTGTTCTTCTAGGACTTTACTGGGTGGCAAGACCTCAGTAGCTCAACGGAATGACACATGATCAGCCGGGCACTTATTCTTTTTTTACTCGGTTTTTTTTCCTTCGCTCACGCCAGCGCAGAATTCAGCTGCCCCTATCCCTCGTCGATCAAGCGCAAGGCGGGCCATTTCCAAAGTGACAATGGCCACTGGAGGAGCCCTGCAGGCGGGGCCGACAGTTTTTTGGAAAGATTTGTCGGGGCGGTTTTTATTCCGGCCAATGACCAGGAGCGCAAACAAGGCTACTTGGAGTATTGCAGCTACAAGGCGGCCAACAACCAGTGGGTCAACCTCAGGTTCCAGGCGCCCGAGCCCCTGTCCGGCATGTCGCTGACCGACTCCACCCATTGGATGCCGGCCCGCGGGCCGTTTGACCAGGAAATTTTTGTGTGCACGGACAGCCAGCCCGACAACTGTTCGTTCACCCTAGATCGCCCAAAATACTAGCCCGTCGCTTGACTTGCGTCTGTCATAAATCAGACAGGTCTGCCAGCGGATGGCGGCCTTCCCAGGCCTTGTGAAAGTGCGCCTCGACCACCGCCTCGGGAATGCGCTTGATATCTGGCCAGTGCCAGTGTGGCTGCTGATCCTTGTCGATCAGGCGAGCGCGTACCCCTTCGCTGAACTCCGGATGCCGACAGCAGTTGAGGCTCAAGGTGTATTCCATCTGGAACACCTGCGACAGAGAAAGGTGCCGCGCCCGTCGGATCTGCTCCCAGACCAGGTGCGCGGTCAGCGGGCAGCCCTCGCTCAAGGTCTTGCCGGCCCGGCTGAACAGCGGGTCGGCATGCTCGCGCAGTTGGCTCAAGGCGCGCCAGGCGCAGTGCACATCACCCACATCCAACCATGCGTCGATCTGCTGGCGGCGCGGCAGCCACTGTGGTTCGGGCTGCTGGCTGGCGGCCTCCTGGGCCAGGGCCTTGAACAGGCTGTTGAGCTGCATCGCCGTCTGTTCCTGCCAGTTCAGCTGTAACAGGCCCTCAAGCATTTCGTCCTGTTGCTCATCCAGCAGGAAGCGGTCGGCCAAGCCCAGGTCCAGGGCGTCGCGCCCGTTCATATGGGCGCCGGTGAGGCCCAGGAACAGGCCGAGCTTGCCGGGCAGGCGCGAGAGGAACCAACTGGCGCCGACATCCGGGTACAGGCCGATGCTGATTTCCGGCATGGCCAGCCGGCTGCTCGGGGTGACGATGCGGATGGCGGCGCTTTGCAGCAAGCCCATGCCACCGCCCAGAACATAGCCATGGCCCCAGCAAATCAGGGGCTTGGGGTAGGTGTGCAGGTGGTAGTCCAGACGATATTCGGCAGCAAAAAACTGCGCGGCCAGGGCGGGTACTTCGCCCGGGTGCTCGCGGCAGGCCTGGGCCAGGCTGCGCACTTCACCGCCGGCGCAAAACGCCTTGGCGCCGTTGCCGCGCAGCAGCACGCAGACGATTTGCGGGTCTTTGGCCCAACTCGCCAGGCGCTCGCCCAGGGCCAGGATCATCGGCAGGGAGAGGGCATTGAGGGACTTTTCTGCGTCCAGGCTGGCGATGCCGATACGGGCGCCGTCTGTGCCAGTGAGCTCTTCGAAGTGCAGATTCATCATGACCTCAATCGGTAAATTGAACGTTGAGTATGATCCCTTCGTGGGAAAGTGCCGGTTGCGCGTCAGATCAATTGACAAGTGGGGTGGGCTTTCCTAGGGTTCGCCCATTCTTTTTACATGATGCTTTTCTGATGACTGTCGACGACCGTATCAAACTTGAACCGAGCTGGAAACACGCCCTGCGTGAGGAATTCGAGCAGCCGTACATGAGCCAATTGCGCGAGTTCCTGCGCCAGGAGCATGCGGCGGGCAAGGAAATCTACCCGCCGGGCCCGTTGATCTTCAACGCGCTCAACTCCACGCCGCTGGACAAGGTCAAGGTGGTGATCCTCGGTCAGGACCCGTATCACGGCCCGGGCCAGGCCCACGGCCTGTGCTTCTCGGTGCAACCGGGCGTGCCGGCGCCGCCATCCCTGGTCAATATCTATAAAGAGCTCAAGCGCGACCTCAATATCGACATCCCCAGCCACGGCTGCCTGCAAAGCTGGGCCGACCAGGGTGTGTTGATGCTCAATACCACCATGACCGTGGAGCGCGCCAATGCCAACGCCCATGCGGGCAAGGGCTGGCAGTTCTTCACCGACCGGGTGATCGAGATTGTCAGCGAGCATCAGCCGCACCTGGTGTTCCTGCTGTGGGGCGCCCATGCCCAGGGCAAGCAAAAGCTGATCGACGCGACCAAGCATCTGGTGCTGACCTCGGTGCATCCGTCGCCGTTGTCGGCGTATCGCGGGTTTTTGGGCTGCGGGCATTTCAGCCGGACGAATAAGTTTCTTGAGCAGAATGGCGAGACGCCGATCGAGTGGCGGTTGCCGCCGCTCTGAAGGTCAGCACAAGGTAGAAGCTGCCTGCGATGACTGACAGTCTGCCGATATCTCTGTTGGCAGACACACCGCAATCGCAGGCAAGCCAGCGCCTATATTTAAATGGTGTCCGGCTGGCGGCTCCAATGGCGGAATAACGGCTCCGCCAGGAACAGCACAAACAACAGCCGCATCACCTGCATCGCCGTTACCAACGGCACCGACAGTTGCAGGGTCTCTGCCGTCAAACTCATCTCGGCAATCCCACCGGGCATCATCCCCAGCGTCAGCGAGCGCAGATCCAACTGCGTCAATGCACTCAAACCCATCGCCGCAAAGGTCGCGATCAGCATGCTCAGCAGTGTGCCAACCACCGTGCGGCCCATGAACGACGGTGCCCGTCGGAAGAACTGCCGGTTGAAGTGGCAACCCAGGCCACTGCCGATCAACCATTGGCCGATCTGGCTGCCACCTTCGGGCAGGCCGATGTGCAAATCCCAGGTGATACTGGCGACGGCACTGACCAGTAACGGCCCGAACAACCAGGGGTTGGGTTGGCGCAAGCGTTGCCAGCCCCAGGCCACCAGCGCGCCAATGGGAAACAGCAGGGCCAGCCAGGCCCAATCCACAGGCGCCGGGTGAAACTGTGGTGCGCCGCCGCCCAGTAAATACTTGAAGATTGCCGGCACACACAGCACCACCAGCAACACCCGTAGACTCTGGCCAGCCGCCACGCGACTGAGCACCGCGCCATTGCGTGCGCCCAGGTTGACCATTTCCCCGGAACCGCCCGGCATGCTTGAGAAAAACGCAGTGGCGCGACCTTCACCGCTGCGGCGCATCAACCACACGCCGACAATGCTCGACAGGCTGGTGACCAGTGCGCCGAAGAAGATCAGGCCAAAGTGGCTCATCACCTGTTCGATCACCACCGGGGTGAAGTGCAGGCCGATACCAATGCCCACCACCCACTGCCCGCATTTGCGCCCGCCGGGAATCTCGCCCAACTGCCAGGGCGTCAGGCAGCGCACCAGGATGATCGCCAGCAACGAGCCGACCATATACGGCAAAGGCCAGCCGACCAGGCTGGCCAGGTAACCGCCGGCCAGGCCGACCAGCGGTGTTCCCCACCATTGTCTAAGGGTGACCTCAGACATCGGCTACGGCACGACGCTGCAACGCGCGCTTGCGCCAGATACGCAGCAATGGCACGAGCAGCATGATGGCGGTCAGTACCCAGACGCCCAAAGTGATCGGGCTCGACCACAGAATTTCCAGCGTGCCATTGGAAATCGACAACGCACGCCGCAGGTTCTGCTCCATCAGGCCGCCGAGGATAAAGCCCAGCAGCAGTGGCGACAGTGGGAAGTCCAGCTTGCGCAGGATGTAGCCGAAGATGCCGATGGCGATCATCAGGAACAGATCGAAGGTGGTGGCGTGTACGGCATAGACGCCAATCGCGGTGATGATCGCGATCACCGGCACCAGTGCCCAGTTCGGCACGGCAAGGATGCGGGTGAAGATGCGGATCATCGGGATGTTGAGGACCACCAGCATGATGTTGGCGATAAACAACGAAGCGATCAGGCCCCAGACAATGTCCGGTTGCTGTTGGAACAGCAGCGGGCCAGGTGTGATGTTGTACAGCGACAGGGCGCCGATCATCACCGCCGTGGTGCCCGAGCCCGGAACGCCGAGGGTCAGCATTGGCACCATGGCACCGCAGACTGATGCGCCGATGGCGGTTTCCGGGGCGGCCAGGCCGCGCATGTCGCCTTGGCCGAACTTGCCGCTGGCGCCCGCGATACGTTTTTCGGTCATGTAGGCCACGGCCGAGGCCATGGTTGCGCCAGCACCTGGCAATACGCCGATGATGAAGCCCGATACACCGCAGCGCAGGTTCACGGTCAACACCGACAAGGCTTCCTTGACGTTGAACATCATGCGCCCGGTGGCCTTCACTGCCTCCTGGCCACGGTGGGTTTTTTCCAGGAGCAGGAGGATCTCACTGATGGAGAACAGACCCAGGACCAGGACCACGAACTGGATACCATCGGTCAGATGGATGTTGTCACCGGTAAATCGGTATACACCGCTATTGGCATCGATGCCGACGCAGGCAAGGAACAGGCCGATCAACGCCGAGACAAAGGTCTTCAGCGGCTTGTCACCGGCCATGCCGCCCAGGCAGACAATCGCAAACACCATCAGTACGAAATATTCCGCAGGTCCGAAGGCAATCGCCCATTTGGCCAGCAGCGGGGCGAACAGCACCATGCCGCAGGTGGCGATAAACGCACCGATGAACGAGCTCCAGGCTGAGAGCGACAGCGCCACCCCGGCCATGCCTTTGCGGGCCATTGGGTAGCCGTCGAGGGTGGTCATCACGGTGGAGGCTTCGCCCGGGATGTTCAGCAGGATCGAGCTGATCCGGCCGCCGTATTCGCAGCCCAGGTACACGGCTGCCAACAGGATCAGTGCCGACTCGGGCGGCAGGCCCAAGGCAAATGCGATGGGGATCAACAACGCCACGCCGTTGATCGGGCCCAGGCCCGGCAACAGGCCGACGACGGTGCCGATCAGGGTGCCGCACAGTGCGGTCACCAGGTTATAGGGGCTCAGCGCGACGCCGAAACCCTGGCCCAAATAGCCAAAAGTATCCATATCAGTTCTCCAGAACGTCGAGCAGACCGAGGGGCAGCGGTACGTCCATGGCTTTATCGAAGAGCAGATAAAGACCGACGCTCATCAAGGTGATGATCACCACGCCGGGCAACCAGCGCCCTCCATACAGCCGTGCCATCGGAATACCAATCAGCATGCTGCTGAGAATGAAACCCAGAGATTCGAAAGTGCCGGCAAACACCAGCAGCAAGCTCACGCAGATCCCGATCTTAATCAGGGTCGGGCGGTCCAGCGGCGGTTCATCGTCAGTGTGTTTGGTCGGCTGCGGACGAATCAGCATGTAGGTCAGAGCCAGGCCCATCAGCCCGAGCAACAGCAGTGGGAAGGCCCGAGGCCCTACTGGCTCGTAGGAAAAGGCCGCCTGATAGGGCCAGGCCATCAGCGCCAGGCCGATACACACCAGTAACAGCACTGCGGCGAATATGCGTTGTAAGAGCATGTAGAACTCCTGGGCCACGCCCCCGGTTCAAAAGGGCGTGGCCGCGCGACAGAGGGGCGATTACTGGATCAGGCCGAACTCTTTGGCCAGCACTTTGTAGTCAGCCACCTGTTTCTTCACGTAGGTGTCCAGTTCCGGGCCGGTCAGGGCGAACGGGAACAGTTCGCGCTGGTCACGCAGCTTGGCGAACTCTTCGGAGGCCAGCAGCTTGTCGAACGCAGCCTTCCACCAGGCGTAGTCTTCATCGCTGACTTTTGGCCCGAGGTAGAAGCCCCGTACCACTGGCCAGACGATGTCGTAGCCTTGTTCTTTGGCGGTCGGAATATTCTTCATTTCCGGCTCGTCCAGGCGCTCTTCGGAGAACACTGCCAGCAGGCGCATATCGCCGCTGAGGATGTGTGGCATGGAGTCGGAGATATCGGTACTGCCTACCTGGATGTGACCACCGAGCAGGGCAGTGGCGATTTCACCGCCGCCTTCGAGGGCCACGTAACGCAGGTCACGCGGGTTGATCCCGGCAGCCTTGGCGATCAGTGCGGTCTGCATCCAGTCCTGGCTGCCGACGGTGCCGCCGGAACCAATCACCACTTTGCTCGGATCTTTCTTCAGGGCCTGTACCAGATCGTCGAGGCTCTTGTAGGGCGAATCGGCTTTCACCGCAATCGCACCATAGCTGGTGCCGACGGCGGCCAGCCATTTCACTGCGCTTTCATCAAATCGACCGAATTTGCCTTGGGCCAGGTTCAACAGCGAACCGCTGGACCAGGCCACCAGCGTGCCGGCATCGGCAGGGCGCTGTGCCACCACGGCGTTGTAGGCCACCGCACCCACGCCGCCGGGCATGTAGGTCACGCGCATCGGTTTGCTCAGCAGTTTTTCGTTGATCAGCGCGCTTTGCACCAGCTTGCAGGTCAGGTCAAAACCACCGCCGGGGGAGGCCGGTGCGATGCATTCCGGGCGCTTGGGTTCTTCGGCAGCCAGCAGTTGGCCGGCAAACAGCATGCAGCCGGCGGCCAGGGCAAATTTACGCAGGGATGAGGACATGGGGAACTCCGTCATTGTTGTTATTGGGGATATGACTTGCAGGGTTACCACAGCGCGACGCTGTAACTGACCAGCACGCGCACTTCGTCTGCGTCCCGTGCCGAATAGTTGGAGCGGTAAGTGGCGTTACGCAGGCGTACGGCCACATCCTTGAGGGTGCCGCTTTGCACCACGTATTTGATCTCGGTGTTGCGTTCCCACTCTTTGCCGGTGTCGCCGTTCTTGAGTTGGATATTGTCACCGGACAGGTAGCGGCTCATGAAGCTCAGGCCGGGGATCCCCAGCTTGGCGAAGTCGTAGTCGTAGCGAGCCTGCCAGGAGCGTTCTTCGGCGCCGGCAAAGTCGTTGATCTGCACAAAGTTGACCAGGTACGGGTCGCTGCCATCCACATACGGGAACGCGCTATCGCCGGACATGTGCTGGTAGCCGGCGCTCAGTTTATGGCCGTTGAGGGCGTAGCTGAAAAGGCCGTTGAGGGATTTGTTATCAATGCTGCCGCCGCGCGCGCTGCCGGTGTCATCACTGATGGCCAGGCGCAGGTCGGTACCGAAAGTGCCGGGGCCCATCGGAGTGGAGGCGACCACACCGAGGAAGTGCTGGCGGTACACGTCGTCCAGTTGGGCGAAGTGATAGCTGCCGGTGACCTTCTCGGCAAACTTGTAGTCCACGCCACCAAAGTTGAAGTGCTTGCCGGTGGCTCCGCCGACGAAGCGGCCGTTCTTGTTGTTGAGGGCGATGTCCTCGTAGTTGCTGTCGTCGCGGTCCTTGGCCTTGTCCAGGCGGCCGCCGGTGAACGTCAGGTGCTTGAACTCCTTGGAGGTCAGCAGGCCGCCGTTGAACGTCTGCGGCAGGATGCGTCCGTCGTTGGCCTTGAGGATTGGCAACTCAGGAATCAGCGAGCCGATTTTCAGCTCGGTAGCCGAGATTTTCACTTTGCCGGTCAGCCCCAGTTTTGAGTACTCGTCAGCGGCGCGCCCATCATCGTGGGTGGGCAGCAGGCCGCTGCCGGTGCGGTCCGGGCTGGAGTCGAGCTTGACCCCGAGCATGCCCAGCGCATCCACGCCAAAACCGACGGTACCGTCGGTGTAGCCCGATTGCAGGTTGAGCATGAAGCCCTGGGCCCATTCGTCGCGTTTGGATTGCTGGGCGCTGGTACCGTCGCGAAAGTCGCGGTTGAAGTACATGTTGCGGGTTTCCAGGGTCGCGCTACTGTCTTCGAAGAAGGCAGCCTGGCTAAGCGGCGAAAAACCGGCAAGGGCAGCGGCACTGGCGAGGGCGGTCTGGGTCAGGCGGGAAAAACGAACAGGCGGGCAAGCCTGGGGCTGTGTCGACAGCATCGTAGAGCACTCCGTTTATTGTTCTTATAGGGCGAAAACGCTTCGAGGCGTTTTTCGGGCGCTATGGGTGAAATAGCTCGGAAGGTGTAACCGTCCGTTTCTGGATGCTAATGGGCGAACCTTTCACTAACCTTTCAACGGTCTTTCAATGTTTTCGGGCTTCACAGCACAGGCGGCGGCTGTAAACTGCGCCGCGAGTCGGTAAACAGAGGGCGGCATCGGCTGCCCCTTAACGAGGTACAAATCCATGCGTGTCCTGCTCGTCGAAGACCATTTGCAGCTCGCCGAAAGTGTCGCCCAGGCGCTCAAGAGCACGGGCTTGACGGTGGATGTGCTGCACGATGGCGTGGCTGCGGACCTGGCCTTGAGCAGCGAGGAATACGCGGCAGTGATTCTCGACGTGGGCCTGCCGCGCATGGATGGTTTCGAGGTATTGGCACGCTTGCGGGCCCGTGGGAAAAATCTTCCGGTGCTGATGCTCACTGCCCGCAGTGATGTAAAGGATCGGGTGCATGGCCTTAACCTGGGCGCCGATGACTACCTGGCCAAGCCCTTTGAGCTGACCGAGCTGGAGGCCAGGGTCAAGGCGCTGTTGCGCCGCAGCGTGCTGGGTGGCGAGCGGCAGCAGACCTGTGGCGTGCTGGTGTATGACGTGGAAACCCGGCGCTTCACCCTCGGCGGTGAACTGCTGACCCTGACCTCTCGCGAGCAGGCGGTGCTCGAGGCGCTGATCGCCCGTCCCGGCCGGGTCATGAGCAAGGAGCAATTGGCGTCCCAGGTGTTTGGCCTGGATGAGGAGGCCAGCCCCGACGCCATCGAAATCTATGTGCACCGCTTGCGCAAGAAACTCGATGGCCAGCCGGTCGCCATCGTCACCTTCCGTGGCCTTGGCTACCTGCTGGAAGCCCGCGATGCGTAAGCACAGCAGCCTGCGTTGGCGCCTGCTGTGGAACCTGGCGCTGCTGTTGGTGGTGCTGATGCTGGCCAGCGGCCTGAGCGCCTACTGGAACGGTCGTGAGGCCGCAGACACTGCCTACGACCGCACCCTGCTGGCCTCGGCGCGGACCATCGCCGCCGGGCTGTCCCAGCGTGACGGCACCCTGAGTGCCGATGTGCCCTACGTGGCGCTGGACACTTTCGCCTATGACAGTGCCGGGCGGATTTACTACCAGGTCAATGATATTCACCAGAAGCTGATTTCCGGTTACGAACACCTGCCAGGCCCGCCGCCCGGGACGCCACGCACCGACGATTACCCGGCCCTGGCGCGGTTCTATAACGCCAAGTACCAGGGGCAGAATGTGCGGGTGGTGAGCCTGCTCAAGGCGGTGTCGGAGCCGAACATGAATGGCATGGCAGAAATCCGCGTCGCAGAAACCGACGAAGCCCGGGTCAGCATGGCCCGCAGCCTGATGGCCGATACCCTGCTGCGCCTGGGCATGCTGGGCGTCGGGGCCCTGCTGCTGGTGTGGTTTACCGTGAGTGCGGCGCTGCGCCCGCTGGAGCGTTTGCGCACGGCGGTAGAGGAGCGCCAGCCGGATGATCTGCGGCCGCTGCCGCTGGTTGAAGTGCAGCACGAACTCGGGCCGCTGGTGCGGGCGTTGAACCACTTCACCGAACGCCTGCGCGGGCAGTTCGAGCGCCAGGCACAGTTTATTGCCGACGCGTCCCACGAATTACGCACCCCGCTGGCCGCGCTCAAAGCCCGCCTGGAGCTGGGGCTGCGTGCCGAGGAGCCGGCGATCTGGCGCAGCACCCTGGAAACGGCGGCGCAAGGCACGGATCGCTTGACCCACCTGGCCAACCAGTTGCTGTCCCTGGCACGCATCGAAAACGGGGCGCGGGCGATTGCAGAAGGCGGCGCGCAATTGCTCGACCTCAGCCAATTGGCCCGTGAGTTGGGTATGGCCATGGCGCCTCTGGCACATGCCCGTGGGGTGGCGCTGGCGTTGGAGGCGGATGAGCCGGTGTGGCTGCGGGGCGAGCCGACCTTGTTGAACGAGCTGCTGAGCAACCTGGTGGATAACGCCCTGGCCCACACGCCGTCAGGTGGCAATGTGATCTTGCGGGTGACGGCGCCGGCAGTGCTGGAAGTGGAGGATGATGGCCCTGGGATTCCGCAGGACGAACGGGATCGGGTGTTCGAGCGATTCTATCGACGTAACCAGCAGGGCGCGGGTTCGGGCCTGGGGTTGGCGATTGTCGGGGAGATCTGCCGCGCACACCTGGCCCAGATCAGCCTGCATGATGGCGAGCTGAAAGGGCTTAAGGTGCGGGTGAGTTTTATCGCTGGGTAGGGCCGTGCTTGCCACACCGACCGGTCAATAGAACATTGAGCGCGCTTCGTCCAGCTCGGTGCGCACCGCCTCGTTGAGCGGGTCGATGCGCAGCTTCCTGAATGCCGGCAAGCTCGACAGCGCAGCGTTGGCCAGCGGGTGATCGGTATTCTTGTGGCAGTACAGCACCGCCACTTGCACCAGGTCGACGTAGTCCAGGCTCGCCGAATCGCGCTCGAGGTCCTGGTAGTGTGCGGGCACATTTACCAGCATTTCCGGGAAGTCCCAGCCCCTCAGCAGCTTGTCCCCCAGCAGCGGGTGGATGCTGTCAATCACATGGTTGAGGCTGACCGGGTCGGAGAGCAGTTCATAGTGATCTTCGGCGTAGGTCAGGATCGGCAGCACACCGATCTGGTGCACCAGCCCGCCAAGTGCCGCCTGGTCCGGCTTGAGCTGGCTGTGGTTGCGGCACAAGGCGTAGCAGACGCCTGCGACTTCCAGGCTGCGGCGCCAGACGTCACGCATCTTCTGTTCGACGACTTCTGAGCGGGCATGGAAGATTTGCTCCATCACCAGACCAATCGACAGGTTGCTGCTGTAGTTGGTGCCCAGGCGCGTGATGGCGGTGTGCAGGTCGGTGACCTCCTGGGTGGCGCGCAACAGTGGGCTGTTGACGACCTTGATCAGCCGCGCCGTCAGGGCGGTATCGCGGCTGATGACTTTGCTCAAATGACTGATGCTGACTTCGGGGTCTTCGGCGGCCTGACGAATTTTCAGGGCCACTTCCGGTAACGTGGGCAGAACCAGGTCATCGTTACCGATGGCCATCACCAACGCCTGTTGGACTTTTTCCGCCAGTTTATTCATTCATGCTCT
Organism: Pseudomonas sp. WS 5411; assembly: GCF_012985595.1. NCBI lineage: Bacteria > Pseudomonadati > Pseudomonadota > Gammaproteobacteria > Pseudomonadales > Pseudomonadaceae > Pseudomonas > Pseudomonas sp. WS 5411. The sequence goes on along the minus strand of NZ_JAARMC010000006.1, from coordinate 199,351 downwards.
CTAGGGTGCTGCAAAAGGGTACGGCGATTAGCGCTGGATCTCGCGATCACGGTCCAGTTGGTAAGGCAGGTCAAGTAACTTGAGGCCTGGGCCTTCCAGCGTGCCTAAATGCACGTTGCCACTGTCGGCTGCTTCGGCTTGCAGCACCGCCAGAAGTTCAATCCCTTCGTCGGCCCGGGCGGCGATGACTACCTCACCGATGGCGCTGTTATGGCTGGGGGCAAACAGTGGCGTGCCGGGCTCGGGCAGCGCATGGCTGTCGAGGCTCAGGCGATACAGGCGGCGCTTGAGTTTGCCCAGGTATTGCATGCGGGCGACGATTTCCTGGCCGGTGTAGCAGCCTTTCTTGAAGCTTACGCCGCCGACCGCTTGCAGGTTGAGCATCTGCGGGATGAACAGCTCGCGGGTCTGGGCCATGACCTGGCCGATGCCGGCACGAACCTGCCCCAGCAGCCAGGCATTGAGATCGCCTTCGGCAAGTGTGGCGGCCAGTTGGCTGCGCAGGGGCTCGGCTTGCGCGGCGGGCGCCCAGAGTTCGGCGCGGCCCGGGGAGACGCGAATGGCCAGCAGTTCTTCATGGCGCGCCACACTGTCGGTCTCGGCCGGCAAATCCAGGCCCAGGCTGGCGAGGGCCTGATCGGCATTCACCAGACCGAAGCGGGCCCAGGTAGCACTTTCGTCCGTCAGCTTGGACTTGGAAAACACAGCGTATTTCTTCAGGTCCGCCAGTTGCGGTTCCAGCAGTTCGCTGGCCATGGCCAGCAGTACACCGTCACCTTGCAGCACGATCCGGAAGCTCGACTGCATGCGCCCCTTTTGGGTGCAGCGCGCGCCGAGGCTGGCGTGGGTGTCGTCGAGGTAATTGAGGTTGCAGGTCAGTTGCCCCTGGAGGAACTTGGCCGCGTCAGCGCCGCGAACGGCCAGGACACCTTCGTGGGACAGGGAGCAGAAGAAAGCAGAGTCAGCCATGGGTCATCGCAGTTGGAGAGTCATGAGTGCATCATAGAGGGGCGCCCGGCAAATGGGTAGTTTCATAAGCCCGACCAAAGCCGACTGTTCCGAGGGGCGTGGGCCTGTATACTTGCGCCCTATTTGAGGAGCGCTCCATGGTCGAAGATGTAGAAATCAATCGCCTGTACTGGCACAGCCGTCGCGGCATGCTGGAGTTGGATGTGTTGTTGGTGCCGTTCACCAAAGAGGTGTACGCGACCCTCGATAAGGTAGACCGCGACCTCTACGTCAGGTTGCTGACCTGCGAAGACCAGGACATGTTCGGCTGGTTCATGGAACGTGCCGAATCAGAAGATCCGGAGCTGCAGCGCATGGTCCGGATGATCCTGGATCGTGTCCAGCCCAAGTAATAGCTTCGAATGCCGCTGGCAGGCCTGCGGGCTGTTGCTGGCGGCGTATCTCCTCGCACAGGTGCTTGCACTGGGTGCGCTGTGTCTGCTGGCTATACCTTTTTCGATCGCGGCACTGGGTGTGCTCGCGTGCCTGGGCCACGCCCTGTGGACGCTGCCACGCCATATTCGCTTGACCCACCGTTCGTCGGTTCGTGGCCTGCGGCGCAATGCTGACGGCTGGCAACTGTGGAGCGTAGCTCGGGGTTGGCATGCGGTGCAGTTGCGTCCCGACAGCCTGGCGTTGCCGCTGATCGTGGTGCTGCGCTACCGACTGCCGGGAGACTGGCGAGTACGCTCGGTGTGCGTACCGCGCGGTTCGCAGGCCGCCGATGTGCATCGGCGCCTGCGCGTGCGCTTGAAGTTCAGTCGCCGTAGGTGGTTGGCACCAGGATAGTGTCGAGGGCTTCTGGCAGCATCTCGGGATAATCCAGCGTGTAGTGCAGCCCCCGGCTTTCCTTGCGCGCCATGGCCGAGCGGATCATCAGTTCGGCGACCTGGGCCAGGTTGCGCAACTCGATCAGGTCGCGGCTGACCTTGTAGTTACTGTAGAACTCGTCGATTTCATCCAGCAACAACCGCACCCTATGCTGCGCCCGCGCCAAGCGCTTGTTGGTGCGCACGATCCCCACGTAGTCCCACATAAAGCGCCGCAGCTCGTCCCAGTTGTGGGCGATGATCACGTCTTCGTCCGAGTCGGTGACCTGGCTCGCATCCCAGCGGGGCAGGGCGGCCGGCACCGGGATGCGTGGCAGTTGTTCGAGGATATCGGCGGCGGCGGAACGGGCGTAGACGAAGCATTCGAGCAACGAGTTGCTGGCCATGCGGTTGGCGCCGTGCAGGCCGGTGAAACTGGTCTCGCCAATCGCGTACAGGCCGGGGACATCGGTGCGGCCTTGCTGGTCGACCATCACGCCGCCGCAGGTGTAGTGCGCCGCCGGCACCACCGGGATCGGCCCTTGGGTGATATCAATATTGAAGGTCAGGCAACGCTCGTAGACCGTCGGGAAATGGGTCTTGATGAAGTCGGCGGGCTTGTGGCTGATGTCCAGGTAGACGCAGTCGATTCCCAGGCGCTTCATCTCGTGGTCGATGGCGCGAGCCACGATGTCCCGTGGCGCCAGTTCGGCCCGTGGGTCAAAGCGCTGCATGAAGCGTTCGCCATTGGGCAGTTTGAGGTGCGCACCTTCCCCCCTGAGGGCTTCGGTGATGAGGAAGCTCTTGGCCTGGGGGTGATACAGGCAGGTGGGGTGGAACTGGTTGAATTCCAGGTTCGCCACCCGGCAGCCCGAGCGCCAGGCCATGGCGATGCCATCCCCGCAGGCGCCATCGGGGTTGCTGGTGTAGAGGTAGACTTTGGCGGCGCCACCTGAGGCCAGGATGGTGAAGCGCGCACCGTAGGTATCCACTTCGCCGCTGGCGCGGTTGAGCACGTAGGCGCCGAGGCAGCGTTCACCCGCCAGGCCCAGGCGTTTCTCGGTGATCAGGTCGACGGCGACTCGTTGCTCAAGCAGTTCGATATTCGGCCGCTGCCGGGCCTGGGCGAGCAGGGTCTTGAAGATTGCGGCGCCAGTGGCGTCGGCGGCATGGATGATGCGCCGGTGGCTGTGGCCGCCTTCACGGGTCAGGTGAAACTCGAAACCGCCGTCGTCACTGCCGGCATGCTCATCGCGTGTAAAGGGTACGCCCTGGTCGATCAGCCACTGAATGGCTTCGCGACTGTGCTCGACGGTGAAGCGCACCGCGTCTTCATTGCACAGGCCGCCGCCGGCGTTGAGGGTGTCTTCAACGTGGGATTGCACCGTGTCGGTGTCATCCAGCACGGCGGCAACCCCGCCCTGGGCCCAGAACGTCGAACCGTTAGCCAGGTCGCCCTTGCTCAGGACGGCTATGCGCAGATGGCTCGGCAGAGTCAGAGCAAGGCTCAGGCCTGCGGCGCCGCTACCAATCACCAGGACATCGTGTTGAAACTGTTGGCTCATTTATGGGATTCCGCAAAAAGCGATCCGTAGGGGTGGCGCAAACAGGACGCCTGGATCGGCGAATCAAAGGGTCACACGGCCCACTAGTATATAGAGGGGGGGATCGGCACAATAGCCGGGCATTCGTGGCATTGTGAGACTACGGTGAACGAACTGCACGGTTTGATGAGGCGGTCCGGCGTCGAGGTGGGAACTTTTGTATCCACTCCGACTCCATAACAGGATGCCCGAAAGCTGGGAAAACGTTGGTTTTACTGATTGGCCTGGAGCATGGGAGCGTCAGAAAACCGGCGACAAGATTATTCACGCAGCCGGCTATGCCCGCGCTGCGTTTTTCGTGTGTGCCAAAACAGAGCCCACCGGAAACTTGCTTGAAGGGGGAGAACTTTTGCGAAAAGTCCTAGTCTATGTTTGCAAGCCTGATCGTTTAGTTATGCAAGCCTCCTTCAAGTACAACGAGGAGTGTTCATGCTAACCCAGGAAGAGGATCAGCAGCTGGTCGAGCGCGTTCAGCGCGGTGACAAGCGTGCATTTGATCTGCTAGTGCTGAAATACCAGCACAAAATTCTCGGGTTGATCGTGCGGTTTGTGCACGACACCCATGAAGCGCAGGACGTTGCACAGGAAGCCTTTATCAAGGCCTACCGTGCACTCGGTAATTTTCGCGGTGACAGTGCGTTCTACACGTGGCTGTACCGCATCGCCATCAACACGGCGAAGAACTATCTGGTGTCTCGCGGACGCCGCCCACCCGATAGTGATGTGAGTTCGGAAGATGCAGAATTTTACGATGGTGATCACGGCCTCAAGGATCTCGAGTCGCCGGAGCGTGCATTGCTGCGCGACGAGATCGAAGGCACTGTCCATCGCACTATTCAGCAACTGCCAGAAGATTTGCGTACGGCATTAACTTTACGTGAATTCGATGGTCTGAGTTACGAGGACATTGCGAGCGTCATGCAATGTCCGGTGGGGACCGTACGCTCCCGGATTTTCCGGGCTCGGGAAGCCATTGATAAAGCCTTGCAACCGTTGTTGCAGGAAAACTAAAGACAGCGGCGACAGCCAAGAGAGGAACCGCCATGAGTCGTGATGCCCTGCAGGAATCGCTGTCCGCAGTGATGGATAACGAAGCGGATGAACTGGAACTTCGTCGAGTGCTCAATGCATTTGATGATGCCGAAACCCGTGATACCTGGTCTCGTTACCAAGTCGCTCGGGCGGTGATGCACAAAGATCTGTTAATCCCTCGTCTGGATATTGCTGCGGCCGTTTCTGCTGCGCTGGCCGATGAAGCCGTTCCGGCAAAAGCTGCTCGTGGTCCTTGGCGTAGCCTGGGTCGCCTGGCAGTCGCTGCCTCGGTGACGGTGGCCGTACTGGCTGGTGTGCGCCTGTACAACCAGGACGAGATCGCCGGTGCCGAACTGGCCCAGCAAACCCAGCAGCCGGTCATGGCCGGTCCGCAGGTCAAGGGTCCAGCTGTTCTGGCTGGCTACAAGGAAAGCTCCGACGCAACGGGTCCGATGGCCAATGGCGTGCTTCAAGGGCAATCCGGCTGGCAGGATCAGCGTCTGCCAGGCTATCTGCGCCAGCACGCTCAGGAATCGGCTGTAAAAGGCACTGAAAGCGCGCTGCCATACGCTCGCGCTGCAAGCCTGGAAAACCGCTAAACCGTTAAGGAGCCTTATGCGTGCCATACCGCTCCTTGCGCTTTTGCTCAGTGGCTGGTTTACAGTTCCCGCCCATGCCGATGAAGCCCAAGACTGGCTGAAGCGTCTTGGGCGGGCAGAGCAGCAGCAAAGCTACCAAGGTACATTTATCTACGAGCGTAACGGTAGTTTCTCTACCCATGACATCTGGCATCTAGTCCAAAATGGTCAGGTCCGCGAACGGATATTGCAGCTCGATGGATCAGCTCAGGAAGTCGTACGTGTCGATGGGCACACTCAATGTGTCAGCGGCAGCCTGGTAGCGGGTCTTGGTAACTCCCCGGGCGGTTCCGCCCATGTGCTTGATCCGCAAAAACTCAATTCTTTTTACACGCTTGCCACCATTGGCGAATCCCGTGTGGCTGGTCGTAAAGCTGTGATCGTCTCGTTGACGCCGCGCGACCAGCACCGCTACGGCTTTGAGATGCATCTGGATCGTGAAACCGCGCTGCCGCTCAAATCATTGTTGATCAATGACAAGGGGCAGTTGCTGGAGCGTTTCCAGTTCACTCAATTGAGTACCAAAGCCCCGGATGAAAGCGCTTTGCAACCCGGCAGGGACTGCAAGCCATTGTCGGTCGCCAGCAGCAAGGCCGAGGACGTGGTCGCCCCCCAGGCTTGGCATCCGAGCTGGCTGCCGCCTGGCTTCCAGTTGGCCCGTAGCGCTTCGCGTAAGGACTCCCGGACCCATGTGGTGGTAAACAGCTTGATGTACGAGGATGGGTTGGCGCGTTTTTCGGTGTTCCTGGAGCCCGTCAGTGGCGAGGCTGCGACGGAGAGCCGGGTGCAACTGGGGCCAACGGTTGCCGTATCGCGCCGCATGAATACCCCTCAAGGCGAGATCATGGTGACGGTGGTCGGGGAGATCCCCCTCGGCACCGCCGAACGGATCGCGCTGTCGGTGCGCAGTGGCACGGCGCCCGAAAAACCGTGAGCTGTTAATCCTATGCTCATCCAGATTGTTCACAGTAATGCGGGAAGTGCCTGCCCTGCTGCACAGAACATGAAATGTCTGGAGAGTATTTTCACTTGCAAAATTTCCTTATGTTTTTTATAGGTCAGAACTTCTCGGTTCTGGCCTTGTGTTGTTCACGCAATGTTGACGTCGGTAGTAGTAGTCTCCGGCGTTTAAAGAACCTTGTCGCCCAACCCTGCTCGTCGTAACGGGAGCTGTATGTCGATACCACGTTTGAAGTCTTACCTTTCCATAGTCGCCACGGTGCTGGTGCTGGGTCAGGCCGTTACCGCGCAAGCGGCGGAACTGCCTGACTTCACCCAGTTGGTAGAGCAAGCCTCGCCTGCCGTGGTGAACATCAGTACCACGCAGAAGCTGCCGGAGCGTAAAGTCTCGAACCAGCAGATGCCTGACCTTGAAGGCCTGCCGCCGATGCTGCGGGAGTTCTTCGAGCGCGGTATACCTCAGCCGCGTTCACCCCGTGGCGGCGGTGGCGGTCAACGTGAAGCCCAGTCCCTGGGGTCGGGTTTTATCATTTCGCCTGATGGCTACATCCTCACCAATAACCATGTGATCGCCGACGCCGACGAAATCCTCGTGCGCCTGGCAGATCGCAGTGAGCTCAAGGCCAAGCTGGTCGGCACCGATCCACGCTCCGACGTGGCTTTGCTGAAGATCGAAGGCAAGGACCTGCCCGTGCTGAAACTGGGTAAGTCCCAGGATCTGAAAGCCGGGCAATGGGTGGTGGCCATCGGTTCGCCGTTTGGCTTTGACCACACCGTGACCCAGGGCATCGTCAGTGCCATTGGTCGTAGCCTGCCGAACGAGAACTACGTGCCGTTCATCCAGACCGACGTGCCGATCAACCCGGGTAACTCCGGTGGCCCGCTGTTCAACCTGGCGGGCGAAGTGGTGGGGATCAACTCGCAGATCTACACCCGTTCCGGCGGTTTCATGGGCGTCTCCTTCGCCATCCCGATTGATGTGGCCATGGATGTTTCCAACCAGCTCAAAGCCGGTGGCAAGGTCAGCCGTGGCTGGTTGGGCGTAGTGATCCAGGAAGTGAATAAAGACCTGGCCGAGTCCTTTGGCCTGGACAAACCTGCTGGCGCCCTGGTCGCGCAGATTCAGGACGACGGCCCGGCGGCCAAAGGCGGCTTGCAGGTTGGCGATGTGATCCTGACCATGAACGGCCAGCCGATTGTCATGTCGGCCGACCTGCCGCACCTGGTCGGCGCACTCAAGGCTGGCAGCAAGGCCAAGCTGGAAGTGATCCGCGAAGGCAAGCGCCAGAACGTCGAGCTGACCGTGGGCGCGATCCCTGAAGAAGGCCAGGAGCTTGGCGCGCTGGGCGGTAAATCGGGTGCCGAGCGCAGCAGCAATCGCCTGGGCATCGCCGTGGTCGAGTTGACTGACGAGCAGAAGAAGAGCTTCGACCTCAAGAGTGGCGTGGTGATCAAGGAGGTCCAGGACGGCCCGGCCGCCCTGATCGGCCTGCAACCGGGTGATGTGATCACCCACTTGAACAACCAGGCGATCAACTCCACCAAGGAATTCACCGACATCGCCAAGGCGCTGCCGAAGAATCGCTCGGTGTCGATGCGCGTCCTGCGTCAAGGGCGTGCCAGCTTTATCACCTTCAAGCTGGCCGAGTAATCCGCTAGCCGTAGGTCAATAAAAAGCCCCGCTCTCGATAGTCGAGAGCGGGGCTTTTTTGTGGGCGCTGGATTTAGCTCATCATGCCTTTGACGATGCGTTCCTGTTCGATCAACTCACGCTGGCGCGCATCAATGCGTGACGACAGCGGGAAGTTGCTGCCGGCCCGGCGCTTGGCAAAGTCCAATTGCTGGATGGCCTGCTGGAAGTCGCCGACCAGCGCGAAGTACTCGGCGCGGGCTTGATGCAGGCCAATGATATTGCCGGACAGGCCGCGGGTCTCGGCCACCTGGTACCACACGTCCGGATCGTCGGAGCGCGACTTGAGCAGGCCTTCCAGGGCTTTTTCCGCGTCGGCGGTGCGGTTCTGCTTGAGCAGCAGGTCCACGCGCACCTGGTTCAGCGGGTAGTTGCTGGGGTACTGGGCCAGCATGCGGTCGGTGCGTTGCTGCGCATCGGGCATGCGATTGTTGGTGATATCCAGCTCAATCTGCGCCAGGTTGTAGGTGATGTCGTTGGGCGCCTTGGCCAGCAAAGGCTTGAGGGTCTCGCGCGCCTCGTTGAGCTGGGTGCCCTTGATCTGGGCGATGGCCAATCCATAACGTGCTACATCGCTTTTCGGGTTCTCATCCAGTTGCGCACGGAAGCGTTTGGCGGCCAGCCCGGGCGTGTCTTCGTAATACAGCTGAACTCGGGCGCGAATCAGTTGATAGCGCAGGCTGTCTTCGGTGCCGCCGGTCTTGGCCTGTTCGGCGCGGTTGCGCGTATCGGCGATCCGCGATTCGGTGACCGGGTGCGTCAGCAGGAATTCCGGAGGTTTGGCATCGAAGCGGTACTGGCGCATCAAGCGTTCGAACATGGTCGGCATCGAGCGCGGGTCGTAACCGGCCTTGACCATGTTGAGGATGCCGATGCGGTCGGCCTCTTGTTCATTCTGCCGCGAGAAGCGCCGCTGCTCCTGAATCGCTGCAGCCTGGCTGCCGGCAATCGCGGCAATCCCGGCGTCACCGGCACCGGCGGCGGCCGCGATAATCCCGCCGAGCAGCGCGGCCATCATCGGGATCTGCATCCGTTGTTGGGCTTCCACGCCACGGGCGAAGTGGCGCTGGGACAAGTGCGCCAATTCGTGGGCCATCACCGAGGCGTATTCGCCTTCGGTCTGGGCATTGAGAAACAGGCCGCCGTTGACCCCGACAATCCCACCCGGCGCGGCAAACGCGTTGAGTTGCGGGCTGTTGATCAGGATGAACTCCAGGCGCCGGTCATTGACCTGGCTGGTCTCCACCAGCTTGTAGACGCTGGTCTCGACGTAATCCTTGAGCTGCGGGTCATTGAGGACCGAGACCTGGCCGCGCAGGAACGCCAGCCATGCCCGGCCCAGTTGGTGTTCCTGTTGTGGCGAGACAATGGCAGAACTGGCGTCGCCAAGTGACGGCAGGTCGTCGGCGAAGCCTGGAGAGGCAAGCAGGCAAGCCAGCGTCAGCAGGGTAGGGCGCAAAAAAGTCATGCACAAAGCCTTTCGACAAAGACCTTACTGTAGCCGGACACTGAGCCTGGGACCAGATATTCTAAGCATCCCCTGATGCCATCCGGAGCAAAACCATGACCGCTGCTGTAAACCACGACGCTGAGCTCGATGCCAGTGGCCTCAATTGCCCGTTGCCACTGCTCAAGGCCAAGATGGAGCTCAATCGGCTGGCCAGTGGTGCGGTGCTCAAGGTGATTGCCACGGATGCCGGGTCGCAGCGGGACTTCCGCACGTTTGCCAAGCTGGCGGGGCATGTGCTGTTGCACGAAGAGGCCGATAACGGCGTCTATCGCTACTGGTTGCGCAAGTCCTGAACCTGCGGGGAGGGGGCGGATCCGGCCCCCACACTGGCCGGGTTGTCTTGCCTGGCACCGATCCAATGTGGGAGCTGGCTTGCCTGCGATAGCTATCTAACTGCCACTCGCCGCATCAAGCCTTGTGCAGTGCCTGTGCCGCGGCCAACACCGCCTCCACATGCCCCGGCACTTTCACGCCGCGCCATTCCTGGCGCAGCACGCCTTCCTTGTCGATCAGGAAGGTGCTGCGATCAACGCCCAGGTATTCCTTGCCGTATAGCTTCTTCAGCTTGATCACATCAAACAGCTGGCAAACCGCCTCATCCTTGTCGCTGATCAGCTCGAAGGGGAAGGCTTGCTTGGCCTTGAAGTTTTCATGGGACTTCACGCTGTCCCGGGACACCCCAAACACCTCGGTGTTGGCAGCCTGGAAGGCAGCATGCTGGTCGCGGAACCCCTGGCCTTCAGTGGTGCAGCCCGGGGTGCTGTCCTTCGGGTAGAAATACAGGACCACTTGCTTGCCCTTGAGCCCGGCGAGGCTGAACGTCTGCCCGCTGGTCGCCTGGGCTTCGAAATCGGCCACTGGTGTGTCGATGACTACCGCCATGAAAAACCTCCTTACATTGGATTCTGTGGGCGCCACGGTTCGATCAGTGCATCCAGGTTCAGCGCATCGGCGAAATCCAGGAACTGGTCGCGCAGCCAACTGATCTGCACGCCTGCCGGCAAGGTCACGGTAAAGGTGGCGTTGAGCATGGTGCCGCCGGTCTGGGGGGCCTGATAGGTGTCGAAGGTCAGGTTTTCCAGTTCGACGTTATGGTCGATAAAGAACTGGCACAGCTCATTGACGATGTCCGAACGGTAGGCCGAACTGACGTAGGCCACATACGGCAGCGCCTGGGGACGGTTCTCCAAGGCTGCACTGCGTACTACATTGACGGTGAAGTCGTGCTTCTTGGCCAGGGTCGGCAAGCCGGCTTCCAGGCGCGCCAGGGCGTCCCAGCTCCCGGAAATCTGCAGGACCAGCGCGCTGCACTCGCCATGGCGAGTCAGGCGTGAAGTCACAACGGCGCAGCGATTTTCATGGCTGGCGCGGCACAGGACGTTAGTCAGCTCCATGGGGTTGGCGCCAAGGGCACTGATAACAAGGAATTGTTCGCGGACTGTGGGGGTGGACATGCAGCATTCCTAAAGCGATGAGCGGTCGATACGAACGTGCGGTACCGATCAAAGGATCAAGGGTAGCGAAAAGCGCCGCCAAGGGCTAGGACGTGGCGTTTTCATTGCATATTCAGCGGCATCTGGCCGTGCTTTGGCCCAATGATGGCGTTGCTGGCAACTAAGTTGATCCAGAACGCGTCCTCAGAGGGTACTTCGCTTGTGCAAGCATCTTGGCGCCAGTACCATTACGGCTCTCTTTTTCCGGCAGGAGCGGTTGCATGATTGCGGGCAGTATGGTGGCACTGGTCACACCCATGGATGCACAAGGTAATCTCGACTGGGACAGCCTGGGCAAACTGGTGGACTTTCACCTGCAAGAAGGCACCAACGCCATTGTGGCCGTCGGCACCACAGGTGAATCGGCCACGCTTGATGTGGAAGAACACATCAAGGTGATCGAGTTTGTGGTCAAGCGCGTGGCAGGGCGTATCACGGTGATTGCCGGTACGGGCGCCAACTCGACGCGCGAAGCGATCGAACTGACCAAAAACGCCAAGAAGGCCGGCGCGGATGCCTGCCTGCTGGTGACGCCGTACTACAACAAGCCGACCCAGGAAGGCTTGTACCAGCACTTCAAGACCATCGCCGAAGCCGTCGACATCCCGCAGATCCTCTACAACGTGCCAGGTCGCACAGCGTGCGACATGCAGGCCGCGACCGTGATCCGCCTGTCCACCGTGCCGAACATCATCGGTATCAAGGAAGCCACCGGCGACCTGCAGCGCGCCAAGGACATCCTGGCCGGTGTGAGCAGCGACTTCCTGCTGTACTCCGGTGACGACGCCACGGCTGTTGAACTGATGCTGCTGGGTGGCAAGGGCAACATCTCGGTGACCGCCAATGTGGCCCCGCGTGCCATGAGCGAACTGTGTGCCGCTGCAATCGCCGGTGATGCCGTCAAGGCCCGGGCGATTCATGAGCAACTGATGCCGCTCAACAAAACCCTGTTTATCGAATCCAATCCAATCCCCGTGAAATGGGCGCTGCATGAGATGGGCCTGATGCCGGACGGTATCCGTCTGCCGCTCACCCCCCTCAGCCCCGCCTGTCACGAACCGCTGCGACAGGCCCTGCGCCAGTCCGGCGTCCTGGTTTAATTGAGGAAGCACTACGCATGAAGCGATTGGCCGGACTTTCCGCACTTGCCTTGATTATCTCCAGCACCAGTGGCTGCGGTTGGATCTGGGGCCCGGAAGGCTACTTCCGTGACCGCGGCAGCGATTACCTGGAAGCACAACAAACCGCACCGATGCAATTGCCGCCGGACGTCAATGTCGCCAAGCGCCTTGACCCGCTGTTGCCGATCCCGCGCAACGTGGCCGACGACACCGTCAAGGGCGAGTACGAAGTGCCGCGTCCACAGCCGATTTCGGCCATGGCCGATGCCAGCGACTACAGCCTGCAGAAAAGCGGCGACTCGCGCTGGATCATGGCTCAGCGCCCACCTGCCGAAGTCTGGCCGGTGGCGGTGCAGTTCTTCCAGGACAATGGCTTCCGTATCGACGAACAACGTCCGCAGACCGGTGAGTTCACCACCGCGTGGCAGCAGTCGAACGAACTGTCGGCCAATATGGCCAAGCGCCTGCAGGCCGGTGGTGTTGCCGCTGATGGCGAAAGCCGGATCCGCGTGCGCATCGAGCCAGGCGTGCAGCGCAATACCAGTGAAGTCTACGTGGTCAGCGCCGCGCGTCCTGCCGGCAGCACCGCCAACGTCGAGTTCACCAACCGTTCGGTCAACAGTGGTGTTGATGCTGCGCTGGTCGACGAGATGCTTGCCAGCATGAGCCGCATCTCCGAGAAGGGTGGTTCCGTATCCCTGCTCGCTGCCCGTGATTACGACACACCTAGCCGTGTCAGCCTCACCGAAGACGGCAGCGGCAACGTCGTGCTCAACCTGGGTGAAGACCTGGATCGTGCCTGGGCCAGCGTCGGCCGTGCCCTGGAGCAAGGCCCATGGCGCGTCGAAGACATCAACCGCAGCCTGGGCCTGTACTACATCAACGTGGCTGAAAAGGCCGAGAAGAAAGACGAAGAGCGTGGTTTCTTCAGCAAGTTGTTCGGCAGCGAGCCGACCAAGGAAGAGATCGAGACCCGCGCCGAGCGTTATCAAGTGCGCTTGAGCAAGGTTGGCGACAACGTGCAAGTCACCGTCGAGAAGAACATCAACACCGTGGCGCCAGCAGAAACGGCGCGCAAAGTGTTGGGCGTGATTCAGGACAACCTGGGCTGATCTGATGCGTTTTGCTGTTCTCGGCAGCGGTAGCCAAGGGAACGGCACGCTTGTAGCCCACGACGACACGTACGTCCTGGTGGATTGTGGTTTCTCCCTGCGGGAAACCGAGCGACGCCTGCTGCGCCTGGGGGTTCACCCGGCGCAGTTGAGCGCGATTCTAGTGACCCACGAACATGCCGACCACGTGCATGGCGTGGGTTTGCTGTCTCGGCGCTACAATCTTCCGGTGTACCTGAGTCGCGGCACCTTGCGCGGGATGCGCAAACCCGTTGAACCCGCAGGTTTCCTGGCTGGTGGCGAGCAACTGCAGGTGGGTGCCTTGAGCATCGACGTGATTGCCGTGGCCCACGATGCCCATGAGCCTACGCAATATGTATTCAGTGACGGCGAGCGCCGCTTCGGCCTGCTTACCGACCTGGGTTCCTACTGTGCCAAGGTGCTGGAAGGCTATCGGGACCTCGATGCATTGATGATCGAGTCCAATCATTGCCGGGACCTGCTGGCGCGCGGTCACTACCCGTACTTTCTCAAGCAACGGGTTGGCGGCGAGTTGGGACATTTGAACAACCACCAGGCGGCGTACCTGGTGTATGAGCTGGGCTGGCAAGACCTGCAACACCTGGTCCTGGCCCACCTGAGCAGCAAGAACAACCTGCCGCAGCTTGCCCGGCAATGTTTTGTCGACACCCTCGGGTGCGACCCGGACTGGCTGCAACTGGCCGATCAAGATTCAGGGCTCGACTGGCGACATATCGCCTAGCCCACCTACTTACCAAGCGGAGCCCATCATGGAAAAACGTGAAGAACTCTACCGCGGCAAAGCCAAGTCGGTTTACAAGACCGACGACGCCAACCGCTTGATCCTGCTGTTTCGCAACGACACCTCGGCGTTCGACGGCAAGCGCATCGAACAGCTCGACCGCAAGGGCATGGTGAACAACAAGTTCAACGCCTTCATCATGCAGAAGCTCGAAGCGGCCGGCATTCCTACCCAGTTCGACAAACTGCTGGGCGACAACGAATGCCTGGTGAAAAAACTCGACATGATCCCGGTCGAGTGCGTCGTGCGTAACTACGCTGCCGGTAGCCTGGTCAAGCGCCTGGGCGTGGAAGAGGGCCTCAAGCTCAACCCTTACACGTTCGAACTGTTCCTCAAGGACGACGCCAAGGGCGACCCGTTCATCAACGAATCCCACGTCGTGGCATTCGGCTGGGGCACCGCTGAGCAACTGGCGCGCATGAAAGAGTTGTCCCTAAAGGTCAACGACGTCCTGAGCAAACTGTTCGACGACGCCGGCCTGCTGCTGGTGGACTTCAAACTGGAATTCGGCGTATTCCACGACGGCTCCATCGTCCTGGGCGACGAATTCAGCCCGGACGGCTGCCGCCTGTGGGACAAAGACACCCGCAAGAAGATGGACAAAGACCGCTTCCGCCAGGGCCTCGGTGACGTGATCGAAGCCTACGAAGAAGTCGCCAACCGTCTCGGCGTACCGCTGTAATCGACGCAAGCATCTGATAGCACGGAAAAAAATTGCTTCGGCGCTTTGCTTCCACGAAACAGACTGTTATGATGCGCGCCGTTGGAGAGATGCCAGAGTGGCCGAATGGGACGGATTCGAAATCCGTTGTACCTTCACCGGTACCTAGGGTTCGAATCCCTATCTCTCCGCCATTACACAGAAAAAGCCCCGTAGTTGAAAAACTACGGGGCTTTTTCGTTTCCGAAACTTGCTGAAAATACCGCCTCCTACGATTCACTCCCCGTACTACACAACACACCCACCTTTCATGCAGGCTTCCAAAACGTTACGCACAGCGCCTGCGTTGCGCGCCCCTCTGTAAGTCAATATCGTTTGCCGTGTGCGAGATAGTTCTCCCATCCCAACACTGCAAAGGAATGCCTGATGAGTAAAAACACGAAAAAGACCTCCGACAAGATGGCCACGTTAGCAGCCGAAACCCTGAATAATCCAAACGCCTCAGCTATCGCCAGAAGCCTGGCTGCCTCGGCGTTGGCTCAAAGTGGTACGGATAAGCAGACCAGTGCGCAGATGGAGGAAAAAGCTGGAAAGACGCTTCAGAGCGATAAGTACAGCGAGCAGACGAAAGCGCTTGCCGCCTCTGTGCTCTCCCAATCCAATAAAGCGCGAGGAAGCTGAGAGGCGACCGTCTGCATAACGCTGGTGGTTGTTTTCATAGGTTATGGGGGAATGGGCTGCCTTACCTGAGGCTGTCCATTTCTCACAAAAAGGCTTGGCTTGCCACCATCCATCAGAAAAGCTGCCCATGGCTATCTCCAGTTCTATGCTGGGTCATAAGACCAATTCTTATGGATGGGAGGTGGGTATGAATAACGAACCCAAGCCACGCGACGACTCGGCGCAGGAGCGGGCTCGGCGGCTTCAAGAAGAAGAGAAGCCGCAGACTTGGAAGCACCCGGATGATGGGACGGAATTGTCCGAGCGCGACCAGGAGCGCCCGCTTAAGCCCTGACGTCCGACGATGAGAGCGTCCCCAGCGCTTTCATCCGGCTATCGGCGTACACAGCTCTACCAGCGTGCCATCCGGGCAGCGCACGTATGACACTACCTGGCCCCAGGGCTTGCTGCTCGGTGCCGAGAGTTCGCTGGCACCTGCGGCCAGCGCTTTGGCGTGGGCCGCCGGTACGTCTTCGGTTACAAACCCCAGCTCCATGCCCAGCGGTTGCTTCGAGGTATGGGCGGCGACGTGCCCACCCTTGAAGTTCATCTCCCCCAGCTCATGGGCGGCGAAGGACAACGTAGTGCCCCCGGTTTCCAACTCGCCATAGGTCCCTGATTCATGCAGGAAGCGTCGGCTGAAGCCAAAGGCTTTTTCGAAAAACTGCAGTGACGCGGCCACGTCCGGGACGTAGACGATGGTGTAGGCGAATTTCATGGCTAAGCGCTCCTTGCTTGAAGAAAGTGGCTAATTAGAGGGCGAGGCGCCGGGCTCGTCAATCTGCCTATACCAGCAGCGCCGCGGGAAACCCCGACGCCAGGACCAGATACGCAACGATGGCGGCCAGGCACAGCCCGACAAACACCCGCAGCAGTGTCCTGGCGGTTGGGTGGGCGATGAGTCTGATACTCCAGATACACAGCCCGGCCATCAGGATGGCCAGGGCAAGAATGACCAGCACGGGGATGTTCTCGGTTGTCATGGAAGCTGATTTATAGTCTCAAACACGTGGGTTGGATAGTCGACGCATAGACGCAGGCCCCGCAGTGTTCCTAAACTGCCGGCAGTCTTGGGCTGTAGGGCGTTTGCCATGAATCGCAATGAATTACGCAAGGCCGACATCAACCTGATGGTGGTCTTTGAAACGCTGATGCTCGAGCGCAACGTAACGCGTGTGGCAGAGAAGCTGTTTCTCGGCCAACCCACGGTCAGTTCGGCCCTCAACCGCTTGCGCACGTTGTTCAACGACCCGCTGTTTATCCGTGTCGGCCATCGTATGGAGCCCACGGCGCGGGCCGAGGAGCTTATCTTGCATCTGTCGCCGGCCCTGGACTCGCTGTCGGCGGCGTTGAGCCTTACCCATGATTTCGATCCGTCTGTCAGTACCATGACCTTTCGCATCGGCCTGTCCGATGACGTCGAGTTCGGCCTGTTGCCGCCGCTGCTGCGGGCCCTGCGTACCGAAGCGCCGCAGGTGGTGTTTGTGGTGCAGCATGTCGATTACTGGCGGATCCCGGACTTGCTGGCCTCTGGCGATATCACCGTCGGCATCACCCAGACCCGTGGCCTGCCGGCCAATGCCAAGCGCAAGTTGCTGCGCCATATCCGCCCCAGCGTGCTACGCGCCGATGCCTCGGACCAGCCGCTGACCCTCGATGAATATTGCTCACGACCCCATGTGCTGGTGTCCCACACCGCCAACGTCGCAGGGTTTGCCGATGAGTGGCTGGCGGAGATCGGTCGCAAGCGGCATGTGGTGTTATCTGTGCCGCAATACAGCTCCTTGCCGGCACTGCTGGCCGGCACCGATATGATTGCCAGCCTGCCGGATTACACGGCCCAGGCCATGGCCGCAGCGGGCAATCTGTTTTGTGAGCCGTTCCCGTTCGATACGCCGACCCTGGACTTGTCCATGGTCTGGCTCAGCCACGTTGACAGTGACCCCGCCGAACGCTGGATGCGCTCGCGGCTGGAAGCATTTATGGGGGGTTGAGAGGACTAAGCGGCACGTCATCTCTGCGCTTCTTTTGCCGCATCCTGCTTGACGCTTGCCACTGCCTTGACCACCTGCTCGCGAAACCACGCGTTGGCAGTTTCCTGCTCGCTGACGTCGTTCCACTGCATATCCAGAGTGAACCCCGGCAGGCCGTTGGGGGCTTCGCAGTGGCCGAACTGCGGCTCCAGGGCCAGCAGCTGTTGCACACGCCGGGGCAGGGTGACGATAAAGTCGGTGCCGGCAATCATCTTCAGCGCCGCGCTGTAGCTGTTGGCCCGGGCAATAACCTGGCGCTTGTGGGCCTGGCGGGCGAGCCAGCCGTCGATCATGTTGGTGTCCGAGGTCCAGGGTGTCGGGAATACATGGCGGCGGGCCACAAACGACTGCAGGCTGAACGCCGGCTCGCGTGGGGCAGCGCGCTTATCGAAGACGCAGACCAGGTCGTCCTCCAGCAGCATCTGCGTCCTGAGATCCTTGTGCTCACGGTGAAAGTGCGGGCCGAAGCAAATCACCAGGTCCAGGCGCCCGTCGCGCAGGGCCTCGACGGGAATCTCGGTTTCCAGCTTCTGCACATTGACGATCACTGGCAGGTCGGCGTGATCGAAGTGTTTCAGCAACCTGGGCAGGATCAGTTGCTCGAAGTATTCGGGCGCGCAAAGGTTGAAGGTGACGGCTTTTTGCGTGGGGTCGAACGTCTGGGCGCCCGCGTGGCAGAGGTTGATGCTTTCGAGGATTTTCTGCACATGCCCGTACATGCTGCTGGCTTTGTAGGTCGGGCGCATGCCCGCACGGGTGTTGATAAACAGATCGTCTTCGAAGCTGGTGCGCAGTTTCTTCAGGCTGTAACTGACCGTGGACTGGCTGACAAACAGGGTTTCGGACACATCGGTGACGCTGCTTTGCTCATACACAGCGACAAAAACCATCAGGTCCTGCATATCGAGCTTTCTAAGCAAGTTGCTGTTTAGCATTCGTTCCGTCCGTGAGCCTGTTGCGCGACCGCAGCGCAAACAAGGCAAAATGTTAACGGAACGCTCGTGCCAATAGAAAGGTCTGTCGGACCTTTCTATGTCTGTTGTGGGACAGATACTGTTTGGAACACGACGCCCTAGCGAATATGCCGTGCGTAGTGGCGCGGGTCGAAGCGCAGGACCATCAGCAGCATCACCCCCACCACCGCCGTGAGCGACCACCAGGCCCATTCGAAACTGCCCAGTTGGTCGCGAATCACCCCAGCGATCAGTGGCGACACGCCAGCAATCAGGTAGCCGATACCCTGCACGAAGGCTGTCAGGCCACCCGCACGGCGCGGGTTGTCCAGGTGGTCCAGGGACAGGATCAGGCTCATTGGGAACAGCCCGCCAATGCCCAGGCCCAGCAGGCATGGCCACAGGAGCGTGAGGTGCTGTGGGGAGAGGATCAGGCCACAGAAGCCGGCGATGATCAGCACCAGCAACACGGCCACCACCGCGCGCTTGTCCTGGCGCCGGTTGGCGATGGCCGGGGTGATCAGCCCGGAGACCACCTCCATGGCGGTCAGGAAACCCAGTAGCAAACCGGCACTCTGTTCGCTCCAGCCCTGCTCGACGTAGTACGGCGCCAGCCATGCCAGCACGCAGGTGTAGGAAGCGGTCCCGAGGCCGAAGAATATCGCCAGCAACCACGCGCGGCGATTACCCAAAAACGACGCCTGCGCACCGGTAGCGGCGTGGGGCAGGGGAGGCAATGCCGCGCGCTGGGCATACCAGAACAGCAGCGCCAGCACGGCGAGCACCGCCCAGATGGCCAGGCCGATCCGCCAACTGCCGGTCTGCACCTGGATAAGCGGCGAGAATGACGCCGCCAATGCCGCGCCGCCCATGATCGCGGTGACGTACAGGCCCATGAACAGTGAAACATTGTCACGAAAGCGCGACTTGATCAGCGCCGGCATCAACGCCTGGATCAGCGCAATGCCCACGCCGGCGGCGATGGCGCTGAGGATCAACTCGGCGGCGGAGTCGAGAAACAGCCGTGACAGGGTGGCGAGGCCAATCACTACCAGCGACAGCACGATGCTGCGATGTTCGCCAAAGCGTTTGCCCAGGCCCATGCCGAAGAACATCGCCAAGCCCATCGCCATCACCGGCAGCATGGTCAACAACGACGCGGTGCTGAAACTCAGCGGCATATCACCACGGATCGACGATAACAAAGGACCGACTGCTGCCATGGACGGGCGCAGGTTGAGGGCCACCAGTACAACACTGATCATCAGCCAGAGGGCGGTGGTGGGTTTGGCGTGGACGTTTTCCATGGGCGGGCCTTGAATGGACAAGGCTGCTATTAGGCGGCTGCGCAGGGCAGTGGGCAAATCAGAAAGTCGCAGGGACTATTGAAAAAACCGGCACCGGCTTGTGTGGGAACCGGGTAAGACAGTTCCCACACAAGCCAGGGCGATTTCGTCGGCAGGGTGTGTCAGTAACCCACGGTAAAGCGTTGGCGCGAATGCTTCGGTGTTTCCACTTCGTCAATCAGGGCAATGGCGAAGTCGGCAAAGCTGATCCAACTACGGCCTGCGCTGCTCACCAACAGGTCGTCCTGACCCAGGCGGAAGGTGCCGGTGCGCTCGGTCTCGACAAACTCTGCCGAGGGCGAAAGGAAGGTCCAGTCCAGTTCCTTTTCCTGACGCAAGGTGTCGAGGAATGCCGCGCCAGCACTGGCCTCGGCCTTGTATTCGGCAGGGAAACCCTGGCTGTCGATGACCCGCCCGCCGTCCGGCAACAGCAGCGAGCCTGCGCCACCCACCACCAGCAGACGCTTCACGCCCGCCTGTTTTACCGGGCCGATCACCGCAGGGGCCGGCAGGGTGGCGAAGTGCGCAGCACTGATCACCACGTCGCTGCCGCTGATGGCCTGTTGCAGGGCTGCAGCGTCCAGGGCGTCGGCCTGTTTGACGGTCAAGCCCGGGCGCGCGGCGATAGCTCCAGTGTTGCGTGCGATGGCCGTGACCGTATGGCCGCGACGCAGGGCTTCTTCCAGCAGTTGGCTACCGGCACGGCCGGTGGCACCAATGATTGCGATCTTGCTCATGACGTTCTCCAGTGCGGTAAGAGTTGGATCAATTCACCACTGCATTTCGCCCTTGGCGACTTTGGCACTCAGCTCCAGGGAGCTTTCATCGGCCAGCTTCGGGTAGCGTTTTTTCATGGCTGCGATCAGGGCGGCGGAATCCTTGGCCCTGGCGGTTTCTACATCGAAAGCCTTGATGTAGTCGGCCGTGAAGGCGACGGATTTGACCGAAGGCGTGCCCAGGTAGTGGCCCGGCACCACGGTGACCGGCTTGAGTTTTTCGATACGTTGCAGGGTGCCCAGCCAATCGGCATGGGATTGCGCACCCTGGGTGTCGGCCATCCACAAGTGGATATTGTCCGAGACCACCACGCCGCCGACCACTGCCTTGATTGATGGGATCCAGACGAAACTGCGATCCGGCTGCGGGCCGTCCAGGCCGATGACTTCCAGCGGTTGCCCTTCGAGCGTCAGGCTATGGCCTTCGAGGACCTGAGGAATGATGGTCTTGGCGGGTTTGTCGGCACCCATTTTCGGGCCCCAGTAGGCGACTTTTCCGGCAACGGTGGCCTTGATATGGTCGACCACCGGCTGCGGTGCAAGGATCTTGGCCTGTGGGAAAGCGCTGGCCAGGGTGTCGAGGCCGAAGTAGTAATCCGGGTCGCCATGGCTGATGTAGATGGTGGTCAGCTGTTTGCCACTGGCGCGGATTTTCTGCACCAGTTGCTCGGCCTGGCCCTTGCCGAACTGCGCGTCTACCAGGATCGCGTCTTTCTCGCCGCTGACCAGCACCGAGCTGACGGGGAAGATCGCCGATTCACCGGGGTTGTACACGTCGAGAGTAAGGTCGGCGGCAGCTGCGTGAGCGGCAAAGCCGAGTACGGTTGTGGCCAATACAAAGCGCTTGAGGGTGGTGAGCATGTTCAGGTCCAGGTCAGAGGTGCCTTGGCAGGCGATGGACAGAGCTTAGTTGCACTTAACGCAGCAAAAAATGCGATGCTGGAACATAGTTTGTTTCTAAAACCGGGCAAATCATGGATCGTCTTCAAGCAATGCGGGTGTTTGTCACGGTGGTCGACCTGGGCAGCCAGTCTGCGGCCGCCGATCATCTGGACCTGTCTCGCCCAGTCGTGTCGCGCTACCTGGCAGAGCTGGAGGACTGGGTGGGCGCGCGCCTGATGCACCGCACCACGCGCAAGCTCAGCCTGACCGCCGCCGGCAGCGAAACCCTGCCGCGTTGCCGGCAGATGCTGGAATTGTCCTGCGACATGCAGGCCGCCGTCAGCGAACCGGACGACACCCCTCGTGGCCTGGTGCGCCTGAGTGTCAGCACCTCGTTTGGCCAGGCGCAACTGGCGGAGGCGATGGCCGAGTACGTCAAGCGCTACCCGCAGGTGACCATTGATCTGCAAATGCTCGACCGCACGGTGAACCTGGTGGATGAGCGCATCGACCTGGCGATCCGCACCAGCAACGACCTGGACCCCAACCTGATTGCGCGGCACCTGACGGTATGCCGCTCGGTGATCTGCGCGTCGCCGGCCTATCTGCTGGAACATCCGCAACCGCAGCGGGTAGAAGAGCTGGCGGGGCACAATTGCCTGACCCACTCCTACTTCGGCAAAAGCCTGTGGCATTTCGAGGAAGATGGCGAGCCGGTGTCGGTGCCGGTACACGGCAACATCAGCGCCAATGAAGCCAGCACCTTGCTACGCGTGACCCTGGCCGGGGCGGGGGTGGCGATGTTGCCGACCTACCAGGCCGGCGACTACATCCGCAGCGGCCAGTTGATCCGCCTGCTGCCCCATGCCGAGCCACGGCAGATGAACATGTACGCGGTGTATGCCTCGCGCAAGCACATGCCCCAGGCGTTGCGCAGCCTTCTGGATTTCCTGGTGTTGAGGTTCCCGCCGCAGCCGCAATGGGATGCAGGGCTGGACGTGCGATAAGGCGCCTGAATACCCCTCAATACTGGCAACTCGCCCTGGCTGACCTATGCTTACCACAGCACCTTCTTGATCTGTCCGGAGGTCACCGCCATGACGATCAAAACCAGAAAGTACCTGATGATTTTTACCCTCTGCGCCCTGGCCACGGCCCTCTATGGCACCGCCGCCTACCGCGCCGAACAGGCCCGCATGCAACCCGGCATGGCCGCAACCTGCAACCACGGACAATGCACCTACTCGGCGACCCTGAGCGCGTTGCGCTAAGCCGGAGGGCTGTGGAGGCAATGGGGCTCCTGTGGCTTATGGGGCCTCTATGGCTCTTGTGGCGAGGGAGCTTGCTCCCGTTGGACTGCGTAGCAGTCCCATTTCAGGGCCGCTTCGCGCCCCAACGGGGGCAAGCCCCCTCGCCACAACAAGCCCCCTCAGCACAACAAACCTTCTCACCACGGTAAATCGGCCTACAGAAGGTGGGCGGTCGATCACTCTGCATTCAATTGTTCGCGAAACACCTTGGGTGAAAACCCGACGCGGCGGCGAAACAGTCGAGAAAAGTTCGTCGGATCAGAGAACCCCAGTACGTCGGACATTTCATTGATGGTCATGCTGGTGTAGGTCAGCAGGCGCTTGGCCTCCAGCAATTGGCGGTCGTGCATGATCTGCAAGGCCGGCTGCCCGCCCAGTTCGCGGCAGGTGCCGTTGAGGTGCGACACCGAGAT
The DNA here is from genome assembly GCF_012985595.1 of Pseudomonas sp. WS 5411. Taxonomy (NCBI): domain Bacteria; kingdom Pseudomonadati; phylum Pseudomonadota; class Gammaproteobacteria; order Pseudomonadales; family Pseudomonadaceae; genus Pseudomonas; species Pseudomonas sp. WS 5411. Next base: position 176,457 of record NZ_JAARMC010000006.1, on the reverse strand, counting down.
CCCCAGCTTGTGCGCCAGGTCTTCGATCTTCGGGTGTTCGCGGTAGTGCTGCTCCACCAACTGGGTGAAGCGCCGAAAATACTCAAGGCTGCGTGGCACCCGGGTATGGCAGCGCTGGATGGCCTGGCGGCTGATCCACACCAACAGCACGCTGACCAGGGCGTGCATCATCATGTCCCGGGCCGGGAAGTTGTCGTTGTATTCATCCTGCAACCGGGCAAACAGGCTATTGAGGTAGTCACTGTCCTGGCCCGCCGGATAACTGCCCAGGGCGCTCAAGCCATCTACCGCCGAGCCCAGTTGGCCTTGCAGATGCGCCACCAGCGGCGCAGCCAGCGTCACCACAAACCCTTGCACATCCTCGGCAAACCGAAACCCATGCACGCATAACGGCGGCAGCACTTGCAGGGTCGATTCCGTCAGCGTCGTGCGCTGGCCCTCGATCTCCAACTGCGCCTGGCCTTTGTACACGTAGAGCAACTGGCACAGGTCCGCATGTCGGTGGGGCTGGATCTCCCACTGGTACTCACGGCTGCGCCGGGAGATGGTTTCACAGTGCAACAAATCCGGGGTCGGCCACTGTTGGCTTTCCCCATAGAGTTTGAACACTGGAACGGCGGGACTGGCATTTTTGGTCATGGTTTCAATCCGATACTCAGGACAGTGGTTCGGTAATCGCCCCAATTGGCGAAAAGCGCAGGCTTTGGCTCAGTTTTCACCTTCTTATGGGGCTCACTCAAGGGAAAAATGCCAGCACCAAAACCAATGACAACGCTTTCACTGAATACGTTCGGGGGAAGCAGGCGGGCCATAAAAATAATGAAAACCCTGAAAACCCAAGTCGCCATTATCGGCGCCGGCCCTTCGGGGCTGCTGCTCGGCCAGTTGCTGCACAATGCGGGAATTGAAACCCTGATTCTTGAGCGCCAGGCCCCCGACTATGTCCTCGGACGTATTCGCGCCGGTGTGCTGGAGCAGGGCATGGTCGACCTGTTGCGCCAGGCCGGGGTCAGCCAGCGAATGGACGCCGAGGGCCTGGTACATGCAGGCTTCGAGCTGGCGCTGAACGGGCGCTTGCAACATATCGACCTGAAATCCCTGACCGGCGGCAAGACCGTGATGATCTACGGCCAGACCGAAGTCACCCGCGACCTGATGGCGGCCCGCGAGCAAGCCGGTGCGATCACCCTGTATGAAGCGCGCAATGTTCAGCCCCACGACCTCAAGGGCGAACGGCCCTGGCTGACCTTCGAGCACCAGGGCCAACACGTGCGCCTGGACTGCGACTACATCGCCGGCTGCGATGGCTTCCACGGCGTGGCACGCCAGTCGATCCCCGCCGATGTGCTCCAGACCTTCGAGCGGGTCTACCCGTTCGGCTGGCTGGGTATCCTCGCCGATACCCCGCCGGTCCACGCCGAACTGGTCTACGCCAAGCACCCACGCGGCTTTGCCCTGTGCAGCATGCGTTCGCCCAGCCGTAGCCGTTATTACCTGCAGGTGCCGGCCGAGGAGTCGCTTGAGGCATGGTCCGACCAGCGCTTCTGGGATGAACTCAAGGCGCGCCTGCCCGATGAGTTGGCCGCGCAATTGGTGACCGGGCCGTCGATCGAAAAGAGCATCGCCCCGCTGCGCAGTTTCGTGGTGGAGCCGATGCAGTACGGGCGCCTGTTCCTGCTGGGGGACGCCGCCCATATCGTGCCACCCACTGGCGCCAAGGGCCTGAACCTGGCGGCCAGTGATGTCAGCACCTTGTTCACTATCTTGCGCAAGGTGTACCGGGAAGGGCGCGTGGAGTTGCTGGAGAAATACTCACAGATCTGCCTGCGGCGTATCTGGAAGGCTGAAAGGTTTTCCTGGTGGATGACCTCGATGCTGCACCAGTTTCCCGAGGCGGATGGCTTCAGCCAACGTATTGCCCAGAGCGAGCTGGAGTACTTTGTCGAGTCGCAGGCGGGGCGCAAAACCATTGCAGAAAATTACGTCGGACTTCCTTACGAGGCTATCGAGTAGCCGGCTATCGAGTAAGCTATCGGGCATTGCCACGGGGCTCTTTTCCCGTGGGCCTTGCCTACAGGTTCTGTCGTGACCCAGCCCACTCCTTCTGTACGCAGTATCCTCGCCGCCCTGATGCTGGCGATTTTCCTCGGCGCGCTGGACCAGACCATCGTCGCCGTGTCGATGCCGGCCATTTCTGCGCAGTTCAACGACGTCAACCTGCTGGCCTGGGTCATCTCCGGCTATATGGTGGCGATGACTGTGGCCGTGCCGATCTACGGCAAGCTCGGCGACCTGTATGGGCGGCGGCCGATGATGCTGATCGGCATGGGCCTGTTTACCGTCGCCTCGCTGTTTTGTGGCATGGCGCAAAGCATGGAACAGCTGGTGCTGGCGCGCATCCTCCAGGGCATTGGCGCAGGCGGGATGATTTCCGTGAGCCAGGCGATCATCGGCGACATTATCCCGCCCCGTGAGCGTGGGCGTTACCAGGGTTACTTCAGCAGCATGTACGCGGTCGCCAGCGTGGCCGGGCCGGTGTTGGGCGGCTATATGACCGAGTACCTGTCGTGGCGCTGGGTGTTTTTGATCAACCTGCCATTGGGCGCGGGCGCCTGGTGGGTGGCCCATCGCACCCTGGTGGGGCTGCCGGTGCCGCAGCGCAAGCCGGTCATTGATTACCTCGGCACGCTGCTGATGATCATTGGCTTGACGGCGTTGCTGCTGGGCATCACCGAAATCGGCCAGGGCCATCATTGGCGTGATGATCAGGTGCTGGGCCTGCTGGCGTGTGCCTTGGTGGCGCTGAGCATATTTGTCTGGCATGAGCGCCGGGCGCGGGAGCCCTTGTTGCCCATGCACCTGTTCGCCAACCGCAGCGCGGTGTTGTGCTGGTGCACGATTTTCTTCACCAGCTTCCAGGCCATCTCGCTGATCGTGCTGATGCCCCTGCGTTACCAGAGCGTCACCGGTGCCGGTGCCGACAGCGCCGCCTTGCATCTGCTGCCGCTGGCCATAGGCTTGCCGATGGGCGCGTTCTTTGCCGGGCGCATGACCTCGGTGACCGGTCGCTATAAACCGATGATCCTTGGCGGGGCGCTGCTCACGCCGATTGCGATCCTCGGCATGGCCTTTAGCGCACCCCAATCGCTGATGCTCAGCAGCCTGTTCATGGTGCTCAGCGGCATTGCCTCGGGCATGCAGTTCCCGACTTCCCTAGTGGGCACGCAAAACTCGGTGGCGCAACACGACATCGGCGTCGCCACTAGCACCACCAACCTGTTCCGCTCACTGGGTGGCGCGGTTGGGGTGGCGTGCATGTCGGCCTTGCTGTTGGCGTTGTTGCAGGATTCGAGTTTTGCCCATCTGGCCAGTGGTTCGATGATGGCCGAAGGCAGCTCCGGCAATGTGCTGCTCGATGGCCTCAACGCGGCGCCTGGCCCGGCGCAGGATGCGTTGCGGGGGGAGTTGCTGAGCACCTTCCGGCATTTACTGATGGTCAGTGCGGCGGTGTCGTTGCTGGGGTTGGCGGCGGCGATTGCGATGCCAAACCACCTGTTGCGGGGGCGCGAAGACAAGGCGCGATAGCGTAGGCGCCGGCAAGCCGGCTCCTACATGGAGTGCAACTGTGCGCGTAGCCCGCTTACGGGCTGTAGTAACCCACCGCCACCAGAAAATGCCCGCTCTTACGCAGATAGGCATGCTTGTTTTCCACCTTGCCGGTCACCGGGTTTTTCCAGCGGTATTGATATTCCCCCTGATCCTGCTCCTTCATCAGTTGCAGGATCGGCTCGCCCACGGGCTTGCCGTCCGGGTCCTTGACCTTGGCGAAGTCGGTGTTGATCAGGCGCAGGTTGGTGCCGTGGGCCACATAGCGCCCGGTATCCAGGTCGACCACAAACACATACAGGTCGTCCTGCAAAAAGCCGCCCTGCAGCGCATTGATGGCCTTCAACGCGCCGGCTTCGTTTTTCTCCAGTTCCCTGACCGCCTTGTCCCGCAGGGCCTTGGCCTGTTCGGGCGTGGCCCGGGGCAGGTAATAGCCGACGGCGAGGATGCGCTGGCCGATGCGCTGATAGAACACATGTTTGCGCTCCACCTTGCCGTCGTTCCAGTTCTGCCAGCGGTACTCGGCCTGCTGGATGCCATTGCCTTCCGGGATCTTCAGCGCTGCCTTGAACGACTGGCGCAGGTCCGGCCCGAGCACTTCGGACACGTCGCGCCCGATCAGCGCCGATGACGGACCGCCACTGGCCAGTAGCACGCCCTTGGTATCGACCACGAACACATAGCGGTCCTTGTCGACAAACTCGCCCTGGCGGCTGAAGGCGGCGAAGGCCTTGTCACCGTTGTCGTGGTAATAAGCCAGGGCCTTCTCCAGCAGCGCCTTGGCGGCCTGGGCGTCCTGTTCATTGGGGGTTGCGGCCTGGGCCTGGCTGAAACACAGCAACAGTAGCAGCCAGGTGGCGCGGAGCATTCCCTTCATTACCCGTCCCTCGTTCTTGTGAATGTCCCAAGAGCGTAGACGGTTGCCCGGGGATTAGAACGGCTGGGTCGGCAGGTATTTTCCGTCCAGGGTAATGACCGCGCGGGAGCCGCCGTCCGGGTCTTCGACCTTTTTGATGTCCAGCTTGAAGTTGATGGCGCTGATGATGCCATCGCCAAACTGCTCGTGGACCAGGGCTTTGAGGGTTGAACCATAGACCTGCAGCATTTCATAGAAACGGTACACGGTCGGGTCCGTCGGAATGCCACCGGGGATGCTGCCGCGCAGAGGCACGCTTTGCAGCAGACGGCTGGCGTCCGCGTCCAGGCCCAGTTTGGCGCACACCACATCGGCTGCGTCCTTGGGCAGCGGGTGTTGCCCGAGCAGGGCCGCGGTGACGAACGCCAGGCTCAGGCCGGTGCCGTCGCTGAGGTCCTGCCAGGACAGGTTTTTGCGGGCCTTGATATCAATCACGGTGTCAGCCAGGGCCAGGCGTGGGGTTTGGGACAATTGGGATTGCAGCATGATGACTTCCTCTTCGGTTAAATAAGGTTCAGGCGGCGTGTGCGCGGGTCTGTGGATTGTCCAGCAGGGATACAAAGCGAGCGGTGCGGCCATCCAGGGCGTTGATGCAGCCGCTTTCGATATCGTAGACCCAGCCATGCAGACTCAGCCGGCCCTGTTCCAGCGCCAGGGCGACGCTGGGATGAGTCTTGAGGTTGGCCAATTGTGCGACCACGTTTTCCCGTACCAGAGCGCTCAGTCGCTCTGCATCCGAGGCATGGGTACGTGCGGCGTTGATCACCTTGGCCGACTCGGCATGGCGCAGCCAGTTGGCCACGGCGGGCAAGTGATCCAGGCATTTGCAGGTGGAAATGGCCGTCATGGCGCCGCAGTCGGAATGGCCGCAAATCACGATATCGCTGACCCCCAGCACGGCCACCGCATATTCGACCGTGGCCGAGACCCCGCCCGGCTCCGGGCCGTAGGACGGCACGATATTGCCGGCATTGCGGATCACAAACAGATCGCCTGGTTCCTGCTGGGTCAACAGCTCCGGGACTACACGGCTGTCGGAGCAGGAAATAAACAGCGTGCTGGGGTGTTGCGTGGTTGCCAGTTGCTTGAACAGGTCACTGCGCTGGCTGAAGGCTTCGCTCTGGAACTTGCGCAAGCCGTCGATGAGATGCTGCATGGTGTTTCTCCTTGCGTCGCTGATGGGGCAAGGATGGAAGTTTTTGGTTATAGCGTCCAAGACCGGCTTATTATGGTTTCCATAAGTCATGCCTATAGTTGGAGTGTTTTGCATGCTGCTACGCCATATCCGCTACCTGCTGGCCGTCGCCGAGCACCGTAACTTCACGCGGGCTGCCGAAGCGTTGCATGTGTCGCAGCCGACATTGTCGCAACAGATCAAGCAACTCGAAGAGAGCCTGGGGGCACCGCTGCTGGATCGTTCCGGGCGCAGTGTCAACCTGACCGACGCGGGCCAGGCCTATGTGCGGTTTGCCCGCCTGGCGCTGCAGGATCTGCAGGCGGGCACCCGGGCCATGCATGACGTGCAGGACCTGAGTCGCGGCAATTTACGCCTGGCCATGACCCCGACGTTCACCGCGTACCTGATCGGGCCGCTGCTGGCCCAGTTTTATCGGCAGTATCCGGGGATCACCGTCAGCGTCGAGGAAATGCCCCAGGACCGTCTTGAGCGCGCGCTGACCGAGGATCAGCTGGATATCGGCATTGGCTTCAGCGGCGAGCACATGCCAGACATCGAATGCCAAGGGGTGTTTGTCGAGGAGTTGAGCTTAGTGGCCAGCGCCAGTCATCCAACCTTGAAGCGCAAACAGTGGCTCAAGCTGGCTGACTTCAAGCAGCAACCCCTGGTGCTGTTGAACAGCGGATTTGCGACGAGACGTTACATTGATGACTATTGCCGGACGCTGGAGATAACGCCGCAGATTGTCATGCAGGCCAATTCGATCAGTGCGGTGATTGAAATTATTCGCCATACCCAACTGGCGACGATCCTGCCCCGCGAGGTGGCCATGGCCCAGCAGGGCTTGCACGCGGTGCAACTGCGCCCGCCGTTGCCGCAGCGCACGGTGGCCCTGCTCAGTCGCAAGGGCGCTTATCGCAGCGCGGCATGCCGGGCGTTTGTCGACGTGGTGAGTGGGTGGCGAATGTTTAGTCATCCTGAAAGTGAACTCCACCAAGACTGAATTTAAGGGCTTAACCCAGCGTGTGAGGCTGGCGCTTATCTCTTCACTGTGATCCCTGCATGGACGGTTCCCCCGACACTCACCCCGAGGCCTCGCCTGGCGCCACCGCGCCCAGCCGCCCGGTGTGTCGGCTGGGCGTTGATGCACTGCCTTCTGAACTGGCTTTTTGGGCACTGTGGCACTGCCGCCATGCCCGCCCGCCGGATACCGCTCCCTTACGCTGATTGCCCCCATCACGGGTGCGCCGTCGCGCGCGCCTGCCTGACGCAAACGTAAGAGAGTTGCCATGAGTACCGTCTTTGCCAGCCTGCACGAAGCCCAATCCTTTCTTGACCAAAACCCCGATATCGAGATGTTCGAGCTATTCATCCTCGACAGCAACGGCGTGCCCCGCGGCAAGTTGCTGCACCGTGATGAACTGCTGGCGGTCTACGCCACCGGCCGGCCGCTGCCCAGTACCATTCTGGGCCTGACCCTCAATGGCGATGACGTGGAAAACTCCGGCCTGGTGTGGGAGGTGGGGGATATCGACTGCCGCGCCTACCCGATCAGCGGCAGTTTGCAGCGCATGCCGTGGCGGTTGATTCCCACGGCGGCGGTGCAGGTCAGCATGCACCCGGAGGAAGGCTTGCCGGCGACCGTGGCCGACCCCCGGCACCTGCTGGCCAAGGTCATCGACGGGCTCAAGGCCGATGGTTATTACCCGGTGATGGCCGCGGAACTGGAGTTCTACCTGCTGGACCAGAAGCCCGACAGTAACGGCCGCCCACAACCGGCGCGGGATATGGACGGCGGTCGCCCGCGCTCGACCCAGGTCTACGGCCTGCGCGAGCTGGAGCAGATCGAGCCGTTTCTGGCCGACCTGTACAGCGCCTGCAAGCTGCAAGGCATTCCCGCGCGCACGGCGATTTCCGAATACGCCCCCGGCCAGGTGGAAATCACCCTCGAGCATCGCAGCGATGCGTTGCAGGCGATGGACGAGGCGGTGCGTTACAAGCGCCTGGTCAAGGGCGTGGCCCACAAACACGGGATGACCGCCTGTTTCATGGCCAAGCCGTTCGACGACCTGGCCGGCACCGGCATGCACATGCACGTCAGCCTGGCGGACGCCGATGGCAACAATCTGTTTGCCAGCGAGGCAGCCGACGGTACGCCGCTGCTGCGCCAGGCGGTCGGCGGGATGCTCAGTACCTTGCTCGATTCCTTGCTGCTGTTCTGTCCCAACGCCAACTCTTACCGGCGTTTCCAGAGCAACAGCTATGCGCCGCTGGCGGCCACCTGGGGTGTCGACAACCGCACCGTCAGCCTGCGGGTGCCGGGTGGGCCGGCGTTTTCGCGGCATATCGAACACCGCATCTGTGGCGCCGATGCCAACCCGTACCTGGCGGCGGCGGCCATCCTTGCGGGGATCCACCGTGGCATTCGCGAGCAGCGCGATCCCGGCGCGCCGGTGACGGGCAACGGTTATGCCCAGGCCAAGGAGCTGCTGCCCACCGACTGGCTCACCACTTTGCGTGCCTTGGAAGGTTCGGCCTGGGCGCGTGAAGCGTTCGGCGAGGAATTTCTCGGCGTGTACCTGGCGGTCAAGCGGGCCGAGTACCGGCAGTTCATGGGCGAGGTGGGCGAGCAGGACTGGCGCTGGTACCTGCACCAGGCGTGATGATGAACCCTGAGTCTTTCGACCTTTTTTTCACGCGGGGGTGATTAAGCTGAAAGTCCAGTGTCCGTAGAGACCGGTTCATCTACATGAGTACCGTGATGTCGTCGCAACCCCCATCGTCCATCGAGGCTGAATTCGCCGCGCGCTGTGATCGTGACCACGCTCGCGTCTGTGGTGACCCACGGCCGCCAGGCTTATTGCGGCGCCTGTGGTTATGGCGCGACGAGCGCCTGGTGCGCCAGGCTCTGAAAGTCGCGGGGGAGCCCGGCCTGTTGCTGGACCTGGCCTGTGGGGCGGGACGCTTCTGGCCGGTGCTGGCCGAGCACAGCAATCGCGTGATCCTGGCCTCGGACTTTTCCCAGACCATGCTTGATCATGCCCAGAGCCACTATGGCGCGGCCTTTCTGCGGCGGATCAAGACGTTCCAGGGTTCGGCATTTTCCATCGGCCTGTCGGCCAACGCGGTGGACTGTATTTTTTGCCTGGAACTGTTTCGCCACGTCTCCAGTGTCGAGGCGCGACTGACGCTGTTGCGCGAGTTTCACCGGGTCAGCCGCGACACGGTGATTGTCGCGGTGGACAGCGACAGCCGCCATCGTCAGCTCCACCCGCCGGGCACAGGGCAACCCTTGTTGTCCCATCGTGTGGAGGTGGAAGCGGAGTTTCGCCAGGCGGGCTTCACGGTGCTGAACCAGCAAGAGTTCATGCCCGGCTCGGCCCTGTGGCGGGTTTATGTGCTGCGCAAAAGAGGATAACCCTCAACTGTCGGGCTATTCTTCGTCTCCTGTCAGAGTTTTCATGATGGCTGGCACACTGCGGGTGCTCGAAAGTCCCGCTGGCGATATATACTGCGCGCCATTCTTCAAGGGAGAGCCGTGTGGCCATCGATATTCACTGGATCTGCGACAACGATAGCCTCGGCCAGCATTGCGCCGAATGGCAGCAGTTGCCATTCGTCGCCCTCGACACCGAATTCATGCGGGTCGACACCTTCTATCCCATCGCCGGGTTGATCCAGATCGGGGATGGTGTACGCGCTTATCTGATCGATCCCCTGACCATTGATAACTGGCAACCCCTGGCCGCCTTGCTGGAAAACCCGGCGGTGATCAAGGTGGTGCATGCCTGCAGTGAAGACCTGGAAGTGCTGCTGCGCCTGACCGGCAGCCTGCCGGTGCCATTGTTCGACACCCAACTGGCAGCCGCCTACTTGAACCTCGGTTTCTCCATGGGCTACTCGCGCCTGGTGCAAGCGGTGCTGGACATCGAGTTGCCCAAGGGCGAGACCCGTTCGGACTGGCTGCAGCGGCCATTGTCCGAGACCCAGGTCAGTTACGCCGCTGAAGACGCGGTGCACCTGGCGGAAGTCTATACACGGCTGCGTCCGCGACTGTCGGACGAAAAATACGCCTGGGTTCTGGAAGACGGCGCCGAGCTGGTGGCCAACCTGCGCCGGGAAATCGACCCTTACGAGGTGTACCGCGACGCCAAGCTGGCCTGGAAACTGTCCCGTGCCCAGCTCGCCGTCCTGCGCGAACTGTGCGCCTGGCGCGAGCAGCAAGCCCGTGCCCGCGACCTGCCACGCAACCGCATCGTCCGCGAACACTCGCTATGGCCCCTGGCCAAGTCGCAGCCGGATAACCTCGCGGCCTTGGGCAAAATCGAAGACATGCACCCGCGTACCGTGCGCCAGGACGGCGAATTCCTGCTGGGCCTGATCAAGCGTGCCGCCAGTGTGCCGATGGACCAATGGCCGCCGGCCGTGCCTGAGCCGTTGCCGGTGGATGCCGCTGTGCTGATCAAGCAACTGCGCGCCCTCGGCCAGACCTTCGCCGAACGCCTGGACATGGCCCCGGAGCTGATGCTGCGCAAGAAAACCCTCGAGGCGCTGGTCAAGAGTGGCTACCCCGATGGGCCTTACCAATTGCCTGACTCGCTGCGTGGCTGGCGCCGCGAGTTGATGGGCCAGGCGCTGCTCGACAGCCTGGCCACTGCCGGAGAACAGCCTTGAAACATATTTGTTCCATCTACCGCAGCCCGAAACGCGCAGGCATGTACCTCTATGTGCTCAAAAGCGATGCCCTGGAACGCGTGCCCGAGGGCCTGCTGACCGTGTTCGGCAAGCCGGTACACGCGTTCAACCTGGTGCTGACGCCGGAACGCAAACTGCAGCAGGAAGATATCGTCGCGGTCCTGGACAACCTGCAAAAGCAGGGCTACCACCTGCAAATGCCACCGCCGGATGACGAGTACATCGAGCACTTGCCCGAAGAACTGCTGCGCCGTAACGACCCGATGTGATCGACCCGTGTCCCGCTCGGGACACGTTTGAATCGAATGACCTGGCGAGCCCCGAGCCCTGCAGTCAGTTTGCTGTCGGTGGCCGCCTGCACTGTTTTTGAAAGGTTTGAACCATGCGCGTTCTGATAGCAGAACAGGACCACCCGCTGTACGCCCGACTGCTGCGCGAAGCGGCGCCGGATCTTGAAGTCCTGACCAGTGGCGACTCGGCCCAATTGTCGCGCCATGCCGCCGATTGCCCGGTATGGCTGGGCCAGCCGGACCTGCTGGCAACCCTGCTGCGCCAGGGCCATCACCCGCAATGGCTGCAATCGACCTGGGCTGGCATCACGCCGCTGCTGGCCGATGGCTTGCCTCGGGATTATCGCCTGACCCGCGCGGTCGGCATTTTTGGCCAGGTGATGGCCGAGTACGTGCTCACCTACATGCTCGGTCACGAGCGTGAGGTGCTGGCGCGCCTGGTCAGCCAGGTCGAGCGCAAGTGGGACAACCGCATGGGCCAGAGCCTGGCGGGGCGCAAGGTGCTGATTGTCGGCACCGGTGATATCGGCCAGAGCGTGGCGCAATTCCTGCTGCCCTTTGGTGTGGAGTTGTACGGCATTGCCAGCCAAGCCCGGGAGCAGGCCCCGTTTATCGAGGTAGCCGGGCCGGATCAACTGGGCCGTCTGGTGGGCGAGGTGGACTATGTGGTCAACCTGCTGCCCAACACCCCCAATACCCACGATCTGTACGATGCGGCGCTGTTTAAGCAGTTCAAGCCCACCGGCCTGTTTATCAACGTCGGCCGGGGTGTGGCGGTAGTGGATGCCGATCTGGTCGAGGCCCTGAAAGAAGGGCACCTGGCCGGCGCGGTCATCGACGTTTGTCGTCAGGAACCACTGCCACAGCGCCATCCGTTCTGGACCGCCTGGGGCTTGTTGCTGACCGGCCACAGCTCGGCGCCGACCTGCCCGCGGCGCATGGTGGCACTGTTTGTCGAAAATCTGCGGGCGTACCAGGCCAAGGATTCGCTGCGTGGCGAGGTGAGTTTCGAGCGGGGATACTGAAACACCCCACATCGCGAGTAGCGCGCATCTGATTTTATCGCTGGCGGCAACGTGGGAGGCTCACTGACCTTAAGAAGGGAGGCCTCTCCATGCTTGAATCGCGCGCTGTTGCTTCGCAACCGTCTCTGGGGGCCATGCTGCCCGTATCGTTGGCTGATCCCGTCAGCCCCCCACCGACGGAATCCAACCTGGCAACTGGCGGCGAAGAGGTCCGGATCAGCCTGGTCGAGGAGAAGCCAGGCCTTGAGGCTGCACTGGGCGACAGGCAGAACCTCAAGGTACTGGGGCAAAAGCTCTACGAAGTCGCCACCCGGCTGGGGGTAAACGCCACACCCCAGGCAGTGCAGGCCGCGTTGGCGCATACCCCCCTGGACATAGACGCCGACTCCTCCTATCCCCTGGCAGACGGCAAGAGCGCCACTTTGGCGAGCGTCATCAGGCACCTGGGCCTGTTCCTGCCCCTCAGTCACTTTCATCTCACCAGCCTCGCCGATGCAGTCACTGCAAGAGCCCTGGAGCATCCGCTTGGGGATTTTGGCGGAGGGTTGTCGTGGCCGGTGCCCATGAGCCCGGATGAGCAACGCAGGCTGGGTGCGCTCGCCCAGAGCCACCTCGCAGAGCAGCCGCAGGGCGCACAAGGCCAGGGGCTGCTGGATTTTCTGAACCAGCGCCAGCCCGTTGCCACACCGGTACCGAGCAACCCCGTCAACGCCCTGGAATCCCTGGTGAGCTCCGCTGAAGGGCAGCGGCTGGGAAAGCATCTGCAAGAGCAAATGGGCGGGATAGCCACCGACCGCAGCGTCAACGACTATCTGCTGGCCGCCATCGCGGTGCAGTTGGATCCGCAGTCCATCGCCGCGCCTCATCGCAACAAGGTGGCGGGTTTCGACCTGGCCAGCGATGCGCACTGGGGTAAACCTGCCTCCTTCGTGGTGGACAGGTTGAGCAGGCACCTGAGCAGCAGTGGCAAGACCAGCCCGCAGATGGCCGGGGTAGGCGCCTATGGGTTGCTGGCCCGCAAGGCGCCTGAATTTCTGGTCAAGGACATCCCGGACCGGGTGACCTATGGCAGCCCGGCCTGGGTCAGCCTGGCAATTGCTGCGGCGACCATCGAGGCCCAGTCGCCGGGGAAAGTGCCGAACATGACCTTCGCCCAGGTCATGCAGCAGGCAGAAAGTGCGGGCACGGCCGATCCTGGTCTCACCCGCGACGCGCAGCGGGCGGCCCTGGTGGACTGGGGTGTGGTCAATGGCCTGCTCGAACGCAAGGAGGATGAGCGCTACACCGACGCAGAGCTGAACCTGCTGCAAACCACCTTCAATACCCGCCAGCGGCAAATGATCACTGCCAGCCAGTCCTTGGATAAGGACATTCCCAGTCGCAAAGCGATGGCCCTGGAGGCGCTCAAGCAACGGTTTGGCGAGCTGGGCGGGCTTGTTGAAGAGCCGTTGATCAACACTACCCATCATCCCCGTGGCGGTCCCGGAACACCGGCAACCACACTGGTCGGCCATCATTCGCTGTTGGATATCGCCATGATGGACCTGCCGTCGCCGGCGGTGTTCTATTCGGCGGACAGTCGCATTCCCCTGGCCGAATTGAATGCCAATCACCGATTTGGCATAACCGAGGCATTCAACCAGCAGTTCAATGACACGATCCGGAGTAAAAAGGCTGCGATCGCTGTCGCCATCAAACACCTGATCGCACAGCTTCCATTGGCGGATCGGAAGAAATTCGAATATGGAAAAATCACCTTCTATCAAAACCTGTCCCACACGCTAGGCCTTGGATTTACGGATAAAACCGATCATCCCAAGGGGCAGGAACTGCTGTTGAAAATTGAAGGGGAGGGTGAGCCTGCAGCATACGAAATCAACTTTGCCCAAGGTGTTATTCGATCGACTGACCTCTGGCGAGCGGATGTACGCAGCTCAAGAAAGGCCAATCTTGTCCGCGAGACCCGAGAGTTCATACCGCGCAATGACGCAGTGCAGCAGAAAAAACAAAGCGTTCCGGTAAGCAACGCGTTACTGGATAGCTTTGCTTCGGATCGCACTCGATACATCGCCGATGCATTTGTTGAACACCTTGATCTCGATGATCCCGACATAAAGGAACACGCGCGGGGGCAGACCACGTTGGACAAACAGCGGGGCAGGGCAGCAGTGGCTGAAGCGTATCTGTTGAGCCTTGTTCCGTTTTATTCGGCGATTGGCAATTTCCAGCAGGGTAATTATGGCGAAGGGGCTACTGACCTTGCGCTGGATATCTTTGGCTTGCTCAGCGCTGGCGCTGCAAACGCAGGGAAATTGGGCCGATTGGGTGGGACTGCGTTATCCGCAGCGGCGAAGGTTTTACAGGGCGCAAAGATCATTGGGGCTGCCACGATCAGTGCATTGAACCCCCTTGGCGGGTGGGGCGAGTTGGCGGTCGGCGGTGCCAGGTTGGTCGGCAAAGGCGTTTCCAAAGGGATTGAGGCGGTTAACCGGCTCAGGGGGGCTTCCGGCAGCTATGACTTGTTGAAGGCGGTCAGTAAGGACTATGGCACCGCGGCCACGGGCACGTTCAGGGTCGCAGGGCAGCGTGTCGAGGGCGGTGCGGTGCTCCAGGGCGGCAAATGGTATGCCTTCGACGCCGACAAGATGCGGCCTTATGGCGGGCCCCTTGAAGGGTTCACCGCAGAAACCAAGGCGATGGGCGGCACGCTCGCCGTGGCGCGTATTGCGCCGGGCAGTGAGCTGAGCAATCGGATGCTGCTCGAGTACAGCGTTGCACCCGCAAGCATTGCCGGGCTTTCGCGCAATAGTCAGGGGGTCTACGTCGCGGCTGATGGCCACCTGTCCCATATCCGCCACACCGACAGCGCTGGTAAGACTGCGGTCTATGAAGTCCGACAAGTCACCCGTACCGAGGATGGGGTGGTGCAGGCTCGGATCTATCACAACGGTCGGCAGACGCCGCTGCTGGTCCAGCATGTACAGGGCGATCAGTGGCAGCGCCTGCGTTTGCCCGGCGCCGCTCCGCAATCGGTGGCAGACGATCTGGGGGAGGTGATTGGACTTGGCGGCGAGGGGGGCATCTACGCAAGTCGCGACGGGAAAAGTGTCTACAAGGATCTTGGCCCTACCTCAATCAAACCTCCCGCTAAATACGTCAGCATGGAGGCGATATCGCTGAATAAATATTATGGTGAGGGGTTTGCAAGTGTGATCATCGAGGACGGTCGTAAATATATAAAGATGGGCAAAGTCGATGGCGTGGATCTCAGTAAGTTTGAGAGAAACAGTTTGCCGCCAGAAGCGCGATCATTAATGGATGATGTATTGGCGCAGATGGAGGCCAAGGATATCTATCACAATGATCTGCAATTAAAGAACTTTATGTATTCGGCCAAAGACCAGAGGATTTATCCGGTGGATATGGATTCGCAGGGTGCGGAGTTTATGGTGCCGGTGGTGATGGCGGCTTATAAGCGACAGAAGGAGGAACTGCGCAGGGCGTTTGCCAGCCTTGTCGCTAAAGCCCCTTGAGCAACTTGCGATGCCCCCTGCCGGTGTTTAACGGCAGGGGGGGGGGGGGCGACTGCCCTGGCCACAGGCGGATCCCGTGCTTAAAGGTTGAAATCCCCTTCAGCCACCAACTCGGTCAAAGGCCGGCGCGGGCTGGGAGCCTCCCGGGCCTGCAGGTAGTCCGCCAGAGTCGATTTGTCACCGAGCTTGCCCACGGCGACGGCCGCGTGCAGCGCATAACCCTCGGGGATCTTCAGTTCCTTGCGGGTCAGCTCCTGATCGAAACCGGCCATGCCGTGGGTGTGCCAGCCGCTGAGGCTGGCCTGCAGCGCCAGGTGGCCCCAGGCCGAGCCGGTGTCAAAGGTGTGCCAGAGTGCCGGGGTTTCTTCAGTGGCGCCGGGCACCGCAAAGTCGGTTTTCGAGATCACGATCACCAATGCCGACGCATGTTGTGCCCAGCCACGGTTGAACTCGTTCAGCAGGCCCAGATACCGTTGCCAATCCGGCGTATCGCGCCGCGCGTACAAAAAGCGCCAGGGCTGCGAGTTATAAGCCGAAGGTGCCCAGCGTGCGGCTTCGAAGAAACTCAGCAGGGTTTCCACCGCAATGCTCTCGCCGGTAAACGCACGCGGCGACCAACGTTCGGTGAACTGCGGATGAATCGGATAATCGGCAACGCGTGGCCCAGTGCTCATAAGCGCATCCTGATGAAAAAAACGGCCTTCAAAGCTACGTCGCCACTGCACGTCTGACAAGTCTCGCCTTACCGGCAGTCGTAAGCGCTTGGCCCCAGGGGGCTTGGGCACTAGACTGGCGACCTTTTCACCTACCGATACTGATGTAGAGCCATGGCCGCTAAAGTCGAACCTTTCTGGATACGCAAAACCCTTGAGCACCTCGACCAGGAGGAGTGGGAGTCGCTGTGCGACGGCTGTGGCCTGTGCTGCCTGCAAAAGCTTGAAGACGAAGACGACAACAGCGTCTATTACACGCGTATCGCCTGCAAACTGCTGGACCTGAAAACCTGCCAGTGCACCGACTACCCTAACCGCCGGGACTCGGTGCCCGATTGCATCCAGCTCACCCCGGGCCAGGCCGACCAGTTCAAGTGGCTGCCGCCGACCTGTGGCTATCGCCTGGTCAGTGAGCGCAAGGATTTGCCGCTCTGGCACCACCTGGTCTGCGGTGACCGCGATGCGGTGCACCACGAACGCATTTCCCAGTCCGGCCGCATGCTCAGCGAAGGCAGCGTGCCCGAGGACGATTGGGAGGATTACCTGATTTTCCGCGCAGGCTGAGGAGAGCGTATGACGGTCCAAGCCAAGCTGGCGGCGAGCCTGCTGTTGCTGGGGTTGAGCGCGTCGGCGTGGTCGGCGAAAAAGGTCGACCTCGATTATCACGTCAAACTGTTGCCCCAGAGCGATCAGGCCGAGGTGCGCCTGAGCCTGTCCCAGGGTTCGGCTGTGCGCAGCCTGAACTTCGACCTGGGTCGCGACGGTGACTACAGCGACTTCAAGGCCGATGGCCAGTGGCAGGTCACGCCCGACGCGGTGGCCAGTCGCGGCCTGTGGCAGCCGGGCGCCGACAAGGCCAGCCTGACCTACCGCGTGCGCCTGAGCCATGCGCGCAAGGCCGGCATCTACGAGTCGCGCATGACCCCCAGTTGGGCGCTGTTTCGCGGCGAGGATCTGGTGCCGGCGGCTCGCCTGGACCAGCAGGACGGCGTGGAGTTGGTGTCCCGGCTGACCTTCGAGCTGCCGCCGGGCTGGAAAAGCGTCGAGACCGCCTGGCCACGGATTGGCAAGCACAAGTTCCGTATCGACAATGTCTCCCGGCTGTTCGACCGGCCCACCGGCTGGATGGTCGCCGGCAGCCTGGGCAGCCGCCGGGTGCGCCTGGGCGAAACCGAAATCACCGTGGCCTCGCCCAAGGGCCAGGCCATGCGCCGCATGGACGTGCTGACCTTGCTGACATTTGTCTGGCCCCAGGTACAAGCGGCGTTTCCCCGGCATCCGGCCAAGCTGCTGCTGGTGGGCGCCAGTGACCCGATGCGCCGCGGCGCGTTCGCCGGGCGCGATTCGGTGTACCTCAATAGCCGTACGCCGCTGGTCAGTGAAAACGGCAGTAGCCCGTTGATCCGCGAAGTGGTGCAGGCCATTGGCCGGTTCAATGACCATCAGGGCAGTGACTGGATCAGTGAGGGCCTTGCGGAGTATTACGCCATCGAACTGCTGCGTCGCGCAGGCGGTATCAGCGATGAGCGTTATGGGGCGATACAGGCGCGCTTGAGCAAGGACGGCAAGGGCGTAACGACGTTACGCGGTGAACACGTCAACGGCGCCACAGTGGCGCGGGCAGTGGTGGTGTTGCAGGAGCTGGATCGTGAAATCCGCCTGAAAACCCACAACAAACGCTCCCTGGACGACCTGACCCAGGCACTGATGCGCCTGGACAGCTTCAGCACCAAGGAGTTTGTGCAGTTGGCCGAAAGCGTGATCGGCCAATCCTCGGTGGTGCTCGACAGCAAATTGCTGCGCTGAAGCTCAACGGTGGAAGCAGGTTTGTGTAGGAGTTGGGTCGCCGCATCGCTGCGATGGCGGTCTACCAGTGGCCAATGTGCTGACTGAGCTACCGTCATCGCAGGCAAGCCAGCTCCCACAGGAGTACGCGCACGTCTCGAAGATCAGGTCGGCTGTCAGGCCGCCTCGCTTTGCTTTTGATCTTAGGCGCCCCGTTAAACCACGCTGGCCGTCATCCGATATTGATTTGGGGGGTAACCCGGCAGGACGCCGGGTTAGCCGCGCTGGGCCATGGATGGCCCATCGCGGCGGCCCCCCAAATCAAAATCGGATGACGGGCACACCGAGCCTAGGCGAGGTGCCGAGTGGTGGGGCAAGAGCCCTTTTGGTTACTTTTGGGGCTCTTTTCCAAAAGTGACCCGCCGTAAGGGCGGAACCAATAGCCGCCGTTACCGCAGCAACGGATATGTACACAACCCCAAGAACCACTAGAGAAACTAGAGAAAAGAGTTGTGTAGATACCTATGCTGCGATGCGGCGCCCCGACTAAGCCAGCCCCCACCTTTGGCTTGTACCTCAGGGCGCGGTTTTTTCGGCAGCCACTTCAGCCCGAGTCTTGAGATTCTTCAGTTCCTCACCCGCGCGCTCGATGCGGGTGCGCACGCTATTCATATCCTGGCGGCTTTTTTCCAGCAGCGACTTGGCCGAACTATGGCCGCTGATCCCGCGCGCCAAGGCCACACCACCAATCGCCACCTGGATCAGGCCGAAAAAGCCACCGCGGCGAATGCCCTTGCCCATCATCACTACGCCACCGGCCAGTGAGCCAATGCGCTCCCAGCCCTGGACGTTCTGGGTCGGCTGGGTCTGGAACGGTGTCGATTCAATCATGGGTTTGAGGGTTTTGCTGTCGCTCATGGTCTGTCTCCAACAAAGGGCCATAGATATGTAACTGACTGCGGGCCAGAGGTGGATGTTCCCGCCAAATCAGTACTTGGGCCCCGAACGGGTGTTATTGCCCTTGGCCAGGCGATCGTAGAGCACCACGTTGACGGTGGCCGCGAGGTTCATGCAGCCGGTGGTCGGGATGTAGACCACATCTTCGCACCACTCGCGGATCTCTTTATCGAGGGAGCCATCTTCGGGGCCGAAGATATACAGCGCGCGATCAGGATGGGTGTATTCCGGCAGCGGCCGGGCACCGTCCACCAACTCCACGGCAACCGGAATGCAGCCCAGAGGCAGGATCTTTTTCAGGTCGTCGATGCCGATCAGCGGGATGTCGTGGTGGACTTTCTTGGTGTCGGTAATAAAGTCCCGGGCCCGCTCATAGCGTTTACCGGTGTAGAACACCGAAGCCACCCCATAGCAGCCAGCAGCGCGCATGACCGAACCGACGTTTTCGGGGGATTTGGGGTTATACAGACCGATGCAGCTGTAGCGTTTATTGCCCACGGGAGAGGGTGCCTTCGAGAAAAACCGCAATTATACGGGGATTGCTCGAGCAGCGGTCGCTATAGACATGGTGTGTTTGGGCGATTGTCATCGCGGGCAAGCCCGGCTCCCACAGGTGAACACATTTCAAATGTGGGAGCCGGGCTTGCCCGCGATGACGTCGCAACGTTCAGCGACGACCGTCAGTCGTCCTTCTTCATCAACCCCGCCAACGCCGCAAACGGGTTGTGCGTGGCCTTGGCGATGGTCGGGCTGCTGGTGGAGCCTTCGCCGAAATACTGTTGGTCGGTATAGCGCGAGTGCTCGTTGTCATGGCAGTACAAGCAGAGTAATTCCCAGTTGGAACCGTCCTGGGGGTTGTCGTCATGGTTGTGGTTACGGTGGTGCACAGTCAGTTCGCTGAGGCGCTTGCCGGCGAATTCACGGGCACAGCGGCCACACACATGGGGGTACATTTTCAGGGCTTTGTCGCGGTAGCCCATTTCCCGGTCGCGCTGGGCATCGGCAAGGATGCGGTCCAGCTTGGCGGTGTGGGAGGGCGGGTTGCTTGAGCTCATCATGGCTCCTGTTTTCTAGTGGATCACGGATGGCGTTGATTCTAGCTGCTCGCGGGGCAATAAGCCCTTGGCTTTTTCAGCCCGGGTGCCGGCTGGCGATGGGGTGCTGTGGAGCGGGGTAATAATGCCCGCCTATCTATTTAAAAACCGTTGGGAAGTTAAAGAGCGCAAAAGTTAGTCTGGGGCGAGAAAGTGTTGGACTAACTTTGCCAAGTTCTTTAATGTGGCGCCTCTTGGCCCACCGCCGCTGTGGTGTCGAGTATTCAATAAGCCTGGTCTTTCCGGGCGACCGTTAGTTTCCCGTGCAATCGGGTTTTCCCATCACGATATCAGCCTCCGCGGCTGGCGTTGTGGCGTTTCAAATCAGAGGCGCTCGTCCAGAGCGTGCTGCTGCCTATCACCGAAGTCGGGTAGGTTGAAGAGTCTGATGATCGTCTTTCCAATAATAAAAACGACGAATTACCCTGTGCTTATAAATTCATGACTCTGGAATTATATTCTGTGTGAGTTGTAAGTTTGTGGTGCGTGTTAATAAGTTTTGATGCTCATTTTGCTTGTATTCAACGGCTCGGTCTTCAATTCAATACATGCAATTTGTTGTAGAGGCTGTTGTGTCTAAAGGTGTTGTTCTGGCGGTTTCCGCTTCTTTCCTGTTTGGTGTGCTGTATTTCTTTACCTCTCTTCTTGAGCCTTTGGATGGCCAGCAGATATTTGCCTGGCGAATCCTTATTTCGTTGCCCTTCATGACGCTGCTGCTCGCCCTGTCCGGGGATTGGCAATGGGTGCCGCTGATCTACAAGCGCTTGCGCGAGAAACCGGCCTTGCTGCCCTGCGTGGTGCTGACCAGCGCGCTGGTGGGCGTGCAGTTATGGATCTTTATGTGGGCGCCGCTCAATGGCCACGGCCTGGACGTTTCCCTGGGTTACTTCCTGTTGCCGCTGACCATGGTCATTACCGGGCGTATCGTTTATGGCGAACGCCTTTCCCATCTGCAAAAGATTGCCGCCGTGTTGGCTGCGGTGGGGGTGGGCAATGAGTTGTACCGCACGGGTGGGTTTTCCTGGACCACCCTGGTGGTCTGCGTCGGTTACCCGCTGTATTTCGTCCTGCGCCGGCGCTGTGGCACCGACAACCTGGGCGGTTTATGGCTGGACATGATGCTGATGATCCCGGTGGCGCTGTGGTTCATCCTCGGCGGCCACCCCATCGGCGAGACGCTGGCGCAGCGCCCGGCGTTGTACTGGCTGGTGCCAGTGATGGGCCTGGTCAGTGCGGCGGCAGGTTATTGCTACATCCTCGCCAGCCGCCTGTTGCCCTTCAGCCTGTTCGGTCTGCTCAGTTACGCTGAGCCGGTGCTGCTGGTGGCGGTGTCGCTGATGCTGGGCGACAGCCTCAAGCCGGGCCAGTGGATGACCTACCTGCCCATCTGGCTGGCGGTGGTGGTGCTGGTGCTGGAAGGTTTGCGGCATCTGAATCGCCTGCGCCGCTCGATCTGACCGGCGCGCCCTTCAGCCCTTGAGTTTCTCGGCAATCCAGATGGTATGCCGGGTGCCCTTGTTGCCATGGGCAAAGACTTGCACTTCCTCGGCCTTGAAGCCGGCCTTGCGCAATTTGTCGCTGAACTGCTTGTCGGCGCTGGCCGACCACACGGCCAGCACGCCCTTGGGGCGCAGGGCCTTGGCGCAGGCGCTTAGGCCGCCGGCGGAGTACAGCCAGCTGTTGGCTTTCTGCGTCAGGCCTTCGGGGCCGTTGTCGACGTCGAGCATGATTGCATCAAAGCCCTGGGGCTCGGCCTGCAGCACCTTGGCCACGTCTTCCAGACGGATCACGGTGCGCGGGTCCTGCAGCGGGTTGCCGGATTTTTCCCCGAGCGGGCCGCGATTCCACTCCACCACGCCCGGCACCAATTCAGCCACCACCACTTCGGCCGTCTTGCCCAGGTGCTTGAGGGCCGAGGCCAGGGTGAAGCCCATGCCCAGGCCGCCAATCAATACCCGTGAGCCGGGGCGTCCGGCGACCTTGCGGCAGGGAATCTCTGCCAGGGCATCTTCGGAACCGTGCATGCGCGTGTTCATCAATTGCCCGCCGTCACCGCCCTGGATCTTGATCACAAAATCCTCGCCGTATTCGAACAGGCACAGGGCGCCGCCGTTATCGGGGATCGGGGTGGTGTCGAGCAGCACGAAACGTTTCATGGAAATCTCATTGGGAAGGGCATTCTTGCGCGGTTGGGAGTAGCCTTGGGACTGGTTAACAGTCAGGCCATGGAGCCATCGATGAAGTGCAGCATTCTAGCGGTCATTGTAGGAAGTGTGCTCACATTGGGTGCCGCACATGCCCAGCAGTTGCAACCGGTGCCGAATACGCCGGCGACCACCACCGGCGCGCCGGGCACTGCAACGCCGACCCCGTATCCGCAAATCACCCCGCCAACCGCACCCAAGCCACAAGGGGCCGGGGTGCCGTTGCCACCGATTGAAATGCCCAAGCCGCCCAAGGACCAGACCTTGCCCGGCCTGCAGCAAAACGACAGCAAGCCGAAGGCGGCGGGTTCTTAAACCAGCCCCAGGGCCTTGAACACAAAGGCGTATTCCAGGGCCACATCACGCAAACCCTGGTAACGGCCGCTCATGCCGCCATGGCCTGCGCCCAGTTCGGTCTTGAGCAGCAGCAGGTTGTCGTCGGTCTTGGTGGCCCGCAGCTTGGCCACCCATTTGGCGGCTTCCCAGTACTGCACGCGGCTGTCGTTATAGCCAGCGATCACCAGCATCGCCGGGTAGGCCTGGGCGCTGACGTTTTCGTAGGGCGCATAGGCCTTGATCCGCTCATACACCTCGGGCTCCTGTGGGTTGCCCCATTCGTCATATTCGGTGACGGTCAGTGGCAGGTCCGGGTCGAGCATGGTGTTGAGTACATCGACAAAAGGCACTTCGGCAATCGCCGCCTGGAACAGCTCCGGGCGCTGGTTGAGCACGGCACCGATCAACAGCCCGCCGGCGCTGCCGCCGCTGATAGCCAGTTGTTTGGAGGTGGTCAGGCCCTCGGCGATCAGGTGTTCGGCGCAGGCAATAAAATCGCTGAACGTGTTTTGCTTGTGCTCCTGCTTGCCGGCGCGGTACCAGGCTTCGCCCAATTCGCCGCCACCGCGCACATGGGCAATGGCAAACGCCACGCCACGGTCCAGCAGGCTCAGGCGCGCATGGGAAAACCACGGGTCGAGGCTCGAACCGTAGGCGCCGTAGCCGTACAGGTACAGCGGCGTTGGCTGGCCCACCTGGTCGCGCTTGACCACCAGGCTGATCGGCACCTGGGTACCATCGGCAGAGGTGGCCCATAGCCGCTGGCTGACATAATCGTCGGCATTGAACACGCCCAATACCGGGGTTTCCTTGAGCACTTGCTGCGCGCCGCTGGCCAGTTCCAACTGGCGGACCTGGGCCGGACGATTGAGTGCTTCATAGCGCAGGCGGATCTTGTCGCTGTCGAATTCCAGGCTGTTTTGCACGTACAGGCTGTAGGCCGCGTCTGGTAATTCCACGCGGTAAGTCGGCAGGTCTTGTGGGTGCACGTCGATTACCGGCAAGCCGCCAATGCGCAGGCTCAGGGTCATGGCCCGGGCGTTGAGGGTCACGCCATCGAGCATCACTGCGTCATCGTGGGCAATCAGGTTGTGCCACTGGTCTTCAGTGGGCACGCGGCCGTTGTCAGCCGCCTGGAACAGCGCAAAGTTGATGCCATCGCGGTTGCTGCGGATAAACCAGGTCCATTGGTCGTCCAGCTTGCCGTGGTCGACATCGTATTCATGACCTTCAACCCGTGGCGCCAGGCAGGCAAATGCCTGTTGCGGCTGCTCGGCGTCCAGGGCCCAGACTTCGCTGGTGGTCTTGCTGCCCAGCGACAGCAGCAATTGGCGCTCGGAACTGGAGCGGTAGCAATGCAGGAAAAAGCGCCCGTCGGGCTCGTGAAACACTTCTTCGGCGGCGGTGCCGTCCAGCCGATAGCGATACAGCTTGTGCGGGCGATGGGTGTCGTCCAGTTCACCGAAGAACAGCGTCAGGCTGTCGTTGGCCCAGGTCATGCTGCCGTCGCAGTCTTCGAAGGCCAGTTCACTGACCTTGCCTGAAGACAATTCCTTCACGTACAGGGTGTAGATCTCTTCGCCGTTGGTATCCAGGCTGTAGGCCAGGCGCTTGTGGTCCGGGCTGATGCTGAAGGCACCGAGGGAGAAAAAACCACCATTGGCCAGCACATTCGGGTCCAGCAGCAATTCTTCGGCGCTTTCGTCGATCTGCTGGCTGTCGTCGGCCGGGCGTGGGCAGCGGTAATGCCGCGCGTATTCGTCACCGGCAGTGGTGCGCGTGTAATACAGGTACGGGCCCCAGGGCGAGGGCAGTGACAGGTCGGTCTCGAGGATACGGCCCTTGATCTCCTGGAACAGGCTTTCGCGCAACGCGCTCTGCTCCTCAAGTTGCGCCTCTTGCCAGGCATTTTCGGCCTTGAGGTAGTCGAGCACCTCGCTGTTGTCGCGCTCCTGCAACCAGGCGTACGGGTCCTGGCCTGAATCCTGGCGGGCAATCGGGGCGGCAGCGGCGTGGGTCGATGA
This sequence comes from Pseudomonas sp. WS 5411, assembly GCF_012985595.1. Lineage (NCBI taxonomy): Bacteria > Pseudomonadati > Pseudomonadota > Gammaproteobacteria > Pseudomonadales > Pseudomonadaceae > Pseudomonas > Pseudomonas sp. WS 5411. The sequence goes on along the minus strand of NZ_JAARMC010000006.1, from coordinate 152,102 downwards.
AGGCATGGATCACTCTCTGTCTGGGGGTGGGCCGACGGCGTTGCAGCCGTGGCACTCAAAAGCCGTTATCATACGGGCCTGTTTGCCTACCTTGCCATGGACACCATGACCGAGAACGACTATCTGACCGCTTGGGGCCTCTACGCCTTCGCCGCTTTGGGCTGCCTGCTGGTGTGGTTTCGCCTGACCCGCTGGATCTGGCGCTGGCTGCGCGAACCGCTGCGGTTGCTGATGGCGGTGCTGCTGTTGAGCCCGACCATTGTCGACCCGGTCAAGGAGCAATTCGCCCCGGCCGTGGCCATCACCGCCCTGGATCTGTTGCTCAAAGTGGGCAATAACGCCTGGCGGGCGGTGTCCGACTTGCTGATGTACGCCATGATCGCCTTTGGCCTGTACCTGGTCTTTGTGCTGATCCGCTGGCCCATCGAACGGGCCGCCAAGGCCCGGCGTGAGCAGAAAGCCGCCGCTGCGGCAGCGGTTGCGGCCGAGCCTGAGGACGACGAACCCTATGGCCGTGCGCCGGCCCCCGTCAGTGGTATGCGGGTCGAACCGCGTCTTTAACGTTGTTTGCCCAGCATCGAGAGTCCTGGCATGTGTGAATTATTGGGCATGAGTGCCAACGTACCGACCGACATCGTGTTCAGCTTCACCGGGCTGATGCAGCGCGGTGGGCGCACCGGGCCGCACCGCGATGGCTGGGGCATTGCCTTCTACGAGGGCCGTGGCTTGCGGCTGTTCCAGGACCCGGCGGCCAGCAGCGAGTCGGAAGTGGCGCTGCTGGTGCAGCGTTATCCGATCAAGAGTGAAGTGGTGATTGGCCATATCCGCCAGGCCAACGTCGGCAAGGTGAGCCTGTCCAACACCCATCCGTTCGTCCGCGAGTTGTGGGGGCGCAATTGGTGTTTCGCCCATAACGGCCAACTCGCCGACTTCACGCCCCGGGCCACGTTCTACCGCCCGGTGGGCGATACCGACAGCGAAGCCGCCTTCTGCGACCTGCTCAACCGCATCCGTGAGGCGTTTCCCGAGCCCGTGGATATCGAGCAGGTGCTGCCGGACCTGATCGCCGCCTGCGCCGAATACCGCAGCAAGGGCGTGTTCAACTGCCTGCTCAGTGATGGTGATTGGCTGTTTTGCTACTGCTCGACCAAACTGGCGCAGATCACCCGCCGCGCACCCTTTGGCCCGGCACGCCTCAAAGATGTCGACGTGATCGTCGATTTTCAGGCCGAAACCACGCCAAACGATGTGGTGACGGTGATTGCCACCGAACCCTTGACCGAAAACGAGACCTGGACCCGCTACGAACCGGGCCAGTGGAGCCTGTGGCGGCGCGGCGAATGCGTCAGCCAGGGCACAACTGCATAAGGACGTTGATTATGTTGCTCAGCTATCTGCGCCTGGTGTTGTTTGCCATTGGCTTGTTGGTCGGGGTGCAAGTCCCGGGGTTTATCAACGACTACGCCAAGCGGGTCGAGGCCCATTTGATCGAGGCCCAGACCGGCCTGCGCGGTTTTGAAAGCACTGCGCAGCAGTTCTTCAAAGGCGATTTACAGGCCCTGGTCGCCCATTACCGCGCCAGCGATGACCCGGTATTTCGCAGCGATGCCAACAGCCTCGGCAGTTTGCTCGATCGCCAGGTGGCGTTGGACAAGCAGTTCCAGGCCATGCAGGGACCGTGGTACATCCGCGCCTTGCAGGTGGCGGTGGCCGCCGACCCGGATATCCGCCGGGAAACCTGGAATGGCTACAGCTACCAGATCCTCCTGACCCCCGAGGCCATGGGCTGGGGATTGGGTGGGGCGATGCTGCTGTCGTTCGGCCTGGAGTGCCTGTTCCGTTTGATTGACTGGGTGGTGCTGGGCGGCAAGCGTCTGCGCCAGAGCCGGCCGATTGAAGAGCGGGACCTCAAAGGCCTCTGAATACGCCACAGATCTCAAGGTTGGAGCCAGCTCCCACCGGGAGGAATGCAGCTTCACGCTCTGGCTCTGCTTTTGATCCGGCTTTTGATCTGGCTTTTGATCTGGCTTTTGATCTGGCTTTTGATCTTGATCTTAGGCGCCCCGTTAAACCACGATGGCCGCAGGCAGGTATTGCGCAGTGGGCACCCCGGCATGGATGCCGGGGTAGCCGCGACACGGCCATGGATGGCCGATCGCGGCGGGCCCACGGAGCAATGCCTGACTGCGGGCATGCCGAGCCTAGGCGAGGCACCGAGTGGTGGGGCAAAAGCGCTTTGGTTACTTTCGCGCTCTTCGAAAGTGACCCGCCGTAAGGGCGGAACCAATAGCCGCCGTTACCGCAGCAATGGATATGTACACATACCCAGAGGATAGCTGTGTAGATACCCATGCTGCGATAGCGTCACCGCGATGCAACTGATGTACCGAGGTGCTCGCATCGCAGGCAAGCCAGCTCCCACACAAACCAGCTCCCACACAAGCCCGCGCCTGCTAGGTTTAATCGGGTTTCTTCTGGTTGAGCACCATGCGCTCTTCACCCACCTCCTCGGCATACCGCGCCGCTACGCTTTGGCACAGCGCGACGATTTCCTCCACCAACTCCACCCCCACCCGCCACGACACCACCACCTGCAGGTTCGGCAAGCGCTGCGCCATGGGCAGCAATATCAACTCACCCCGCGCCAACTCTTCGCTGACCAGCACCGGCGGCAACGCGCCGATACCGAAGCCGTCGCGCAGCAGGCGGGTGATGGCCGACACCGAGTTCACGCAGTTCATGCGCGGCGCCGCGACGCCATGGGCTTGCATCAGGCTCAGCACATCCTGGTGCGGATGGGAGTTTTTCGAGTAGGTGATGATCCGTTCCTGGGCCAGTTCGGCCAGGGAGGTGTAATCACGGTTGTAGATCGAATGGCTGGCGACGATCCAGCCCATGGGGTGGCTGGCCAGCTCCAGGCTGCGCACTGATTCCTGGCGCAGCAGGTCGGTTTGCAGGATCAGGTCGAGAAAGCCTTTTTGCAGCTGATCGCAGAGGTTCAGCGCTGTATCGGCGACCAGTTCGATTTCCACCAGGGGGAAATGGTTCATCAACTCGGTCACCAAGGGGCTGAGCCAGGTATGAATCACCGTGTCCATCACGCCGATACGGATGCGTCCGACCTTGCTGCTGGTGGTTTCCAGCGACTGCTTGAGCCCCTGCATGGTGATCATCATCTGCTCGGCATACTCGAGCACCTTCACCCCATCCGGGGTCAGGCTCACGCCACGCGAGTCACGCAGGAACAGTTTCACCCCCAACTCGCTTTCCAGCACCGCAATGCGGCTGGAGATCGAGGCCTGGGTGGTGAACAGCTTCTCTGCCGTGAGCCGGAAGCTCTTGAGTCGGGCCACCCAGACGAAGGTTTCGAGGAACTTCAAATTCATGGGATCAACTTTTTCTTATGCATGGATCGGTTTTTATTAGTTGGACGCAACAGGGGCTGCGCGCCAAAAATCGGGCTGTCTCACGATAAGCGTCGTCGGGGCTCAGGACAACATCGTTGCGAGATCTTGGTAAAAGATCCCACACTACAAAAAAATAAAGCCTACAGGAGTCTTCACCGTGAGCCGCCTGCTATTGAACTGCGACATCGGCGAAAGTTTTGGCGCCTGGACCATGGGTCTGGATGCCGAGGTCATGCCATTCATTGATTGCGCCAATATCGCCTGCGGCTTCCACGCCGGCGACCCGAGCATCATGCGCAAGACCGTCGCCCTGGCGTTGCAGCATGGCGTGCAGATCGGTGCGCACCCGGCGTATCAGGACCTGGCAGGTTTTGGCCGGCGCTCCATGGCCTATACACCTCAGGAAATCCAGGACCTGCTGCATTACCAGATCGGTGCCCTCGATGGTATTTGCCGGGCCCAGGGTGGCCGGGTCAGCTACGTCAAACCCCATGGTGCGATGTACAACGACATGATGGCCAAGCCTGCGCAACTGCGTGCAGTGATCCAGGCCGTGGCGGCGTATGACGCCAGCCTGCCATTGATGCTGATGGCCACCCGTGACAACAGCGCCGCCCAGGCCTTGGGGGATGAGTACGGCGTGACCCTGTGGTTCGAAGCCTTCGCCGACCGCGCCTATGACAACGCCGGGCACCTGGTCTCGCGGCAGTTGCCGGGCGCGGTGCATCACGATGCGCAGGTCATTCTCGAGCAGGCCTTGACCATTGCCCGTGGCGAAACCCTGGTTGCCAGCGATGGCAGCCCCTTGCTGTTGCAGGCCAACACCCTCTGCGTGCATGGCGATAACGCCAGCTCGGTGGCGGCGGTGCAGCGTATTCGCCAGGCGTTGACGCCAGCATGAACCCACGGATTGAAGTGGTAGCCATCGACTGCCTGATGGTGCGCCTGTTTGATGTGATCGCCGAAGACAACATGCCCTGGATGCTCGCTGCCACGCGCCGCCTGCGCGAGGGATTTGGCGCGGCGCTGGTGGACCTGGTGCCTTCCTACACGACCCTGATGGTGCATTACGACCTGCTGGCGCTGAGTCCGGCACAGGCGCGGGAACTGATCAATCAGGCCCTCACGGGCTTGCAGCCGCAGGCCCAGGGCAGCGGGCAGTGTCATATCTTGCCGGTGTGGTACGACCTCAGCGTCGGCCCTGAGCTGACCTTGCTCGCCCAGCGCAGCGGGCTTGCGGTCAACGAGGTGATTCGCCGCCACAGCCAGCATCAATACCAGGTCTTTGCCCTTGGTTTTGCCCCCGGTTTTGCCTTTATGGGGCTGGTGGAAGAGCAACTCGCGGCGCCGCGTCTGGGCACCCCGCGCAAACGGGTGGCGGCGGGCAGCGTCGGTATTGCCGAGCGTCAGACCGCAGCCTATCCGGTGGAATCCCCGGGGGGCTGGAACCTGATCGGGCGCACCCCGGCCAAATTGTTCGACCGCGAACGCGACGGCTACAGCCTGATGCAGCCGGGCGACAGTGTGCGTTTCGAAGCCATCGGGCGTGCTGAATTTATCAACCTGGGTGGCGATGACACGCCCTTGGAGGCCCAGGTATGAGCCGCTTGTTGATCGAGGCCAGCACCGCGCTGTGCTTGTTGCAGGATGCCGGGCGTTTTGGTGTGCGGCATCTGGGCGTGACCCAGGGCGGCGCGCTGGATTGGGTGTCGATGTCCTGGGCCAACTGGCTGCTGGGCAATTCGCTGGATGCGCCGGTGGTGGAAATCACCCTGGGCGGTTTTACCGTGCAGGCCGAGGAGCTTTGCGTGCTGGCCCTGGCCGGCGCGGACCTGGGCGCGTACATCGACGAGCGCGCCATCAGCCCAGGCCGCAGTTTCATTCTGCAAAAAGGCCAGCGCTTGCGCTTCACCCAACCCCACCGCGGTGCACGGGCTTACCTGGCGGCGCCAGGCGGGTTTGACGCGCCCAAGGTGCTGGGCAGTTGTGCCAGTGTCGGGCGCGAAGCCCTCGGCGGGCTGGACGGTTTTGGCCGGGCCCTGGCTGAAGGTGGGTCCCTGGTGTATTCCGGCACCGGCAGTCAGTTGCGTGAGTTGCCGGTTGAGCGGTTGCAATCCACCGCGCCCCTGGACGTGATCCTCGGCGCGCAGATCGGCCAGTTCAGTGGCCAGAGCCTGTTCGATGCCTTCAATACCGAATGGACCCTGGACAGCCGCGCCGACCGCATGGGCATGCGCCTGCTGGGCACGCCGTTGGCGTATCAGGGACCGTCGCTGATCTCCGAAGGCATCCCGTTGGGTGCGATCCAGGTACCGCCGGATGGGCAGCCGATTGTATTGCTCAATGATCGCCAGACCATTGGCGGCTACCCGCGATTGGGGGCTTTGACGCCATTGGCGTTGGCGCGCCTGGCCCAGTGTCTGCCGGGGGAGAAGGTGAGGCTGGCGCCGATGATGCAGGAGACGGCGCATCGCGAGCATCTGAGCTATTTGCAGCGATTTACGAATCGCTAAAGGCATCGCAGGCAAGCCAGCTCCCACATTTGGACTGCATTCACAAAGCAAAATATGTGAATGCATGCTGAATGTGGGAGCTGGCTTGCCTGCGATAGCGGCGGTGAATCCACCCCCTACTTGGAGAGAAACCGCATCCCCTCTTCAAGCCCGCGCAAGGTCAACGGATACATCTGGTCCTCAATCAAATCCCGCACGATATTGGTCGACGAGGTATAGCCCCAGGTGTCTTTCGGGTACGGATTAATCCAGATCAGCTTCTTGTACTTCTCCATGAACCGCTGCATCCACACATACCCCGGCTCTTCGTTCCAGTGCTCCACGCTGCCACCGGCCTGGGTGATTTCGTAGGGGGCCATGGCCGCGTCGCCGATAAAGATCACCTTATAGTCGGCGCCGTACTTGTGCAGCAGGTCCTGGGTCGAGGTGCGCTCGGAAGTGCGGCGCATGTTGTTCTTCCACACCGATTCATAAATGAAGTTGTGGAAGTAGAAGTACTCCAGGTGCTTGAACTCGGTCTTGCAGGCCGAGAACAGCTCTTCGCAAGTCTTGACGTGGGCATCCATCGAACCGCCGATGTCGAACAGCAACAGCAGCTTGACCGTGTTGCGCCGTTCCGGGCGCATCTGGATATTCAGCAGGCCGGCGTCACGGGCGGTGTGGTCGATGGTGCCGTCGATATCCAGCTCTTCGGCTGCACCCTGGCGCGCAAACTTACGCAGGCGGCGCAGGGCCACCTTGATATTGCGCGTGCCCAGCTCCACCGAGTCATCGAGGTTCTTGTACTCGCGCTGGTCCCAGACCTTGACCGCCTTGCCCTGGCGCTTGCCGGCATCGCCCACGCGAATGCCCTCGGGGTTGAAGCCGCCGGAACCGAACGGGCTGGTGCCGCCAGTACCGATCCACTTGTTGCCGCCGGCGTGGCGCTCCTTCTGTTCCTCCAGGCGTTTCTTGAACTCTTCGATCAGCTTGTCCAGGCCGCCTAGGGATTGAATCTGCGCGCGCTCTTCATCGCTCAGCGAACGCTCGAACTCCTTGCGCAACCAGTCTTCGGGAATCAATGCCTGCAAGTGGTCGTCGAGTTTCTCCAGGCCATTGAAGTAGGCGCCGAAAGCCCGATCGAACTTGTCGAAGTGGCGTTCGTCCTTCACCAGGATCGCCCGGGACAAGTAATAGAACTCGTCCATGTCAGCGAAGGTCACCCGTTGTTTCAGGGCGTTGATCAGGTCCAGCAGCTCACGTACCGAGACCGGCACCTTGGCTGCACGCATTTCATTGAACAGGTTGAGCAGCATGGCAAAAGCCCTTATCGAGTGCCGCGACGGCTCATGAACGCCAGGCGCTCAAGCAGTTGCACATCCTGCTCGTTTTTCACCAGGGCGCCGGCCAGGGGCGGGATGGCCTTGGTTGGATCACGCTCGCGCAGCACCGCCTCGCCGATGTTGTCGGCCATCAGCAGCTTGAGCCAGTCCACCAGCTCGGAGGTGGAGGGCTTTTTCTTCAGGCCGGGGACCTTGCGCACGTCGAAGAACACGTCCAGCGCTTCGCTGACCAGGTCTTTCTTGATGTCGGGGTAATGCACGTCGACGATTTTCTGCAGGGTGGTGCGGTCGGGGAAGGCGATGTAATGGAAGAAGCAGCGACGCAGGAAGGCGTCCGGCAGCTCTTTTTCGTTGTTGGAGGTAATGATGATGATCGGGCGCTTCTTGGCCTTGATGGTCTCGTCGATTTCGTAGACGTAGAACTCCATCTTGTCGAGTTCTTGCAGCAGGTCGTTGGGGAACTCGATATCGGCCTTGTCGATCTCGTCGATCAGCAGGATCACCCGCTCCTCGGACTCGAAAGCCTCCCACAGCTTGCCTTTCTTCAGGTAGTTGCGTACGTCATGGACCTTGTCCACGCCCAGTTGCGAGTCGCGCAGGCGGCTGACCGCATCGTATTCATACAGGCCCTGGTGCGCCTTGGTGGTGGACTTGATGTGCCAGGTGATCAACCGCGCGCCAAACGATTCGGCCAGTTGTTCGGCAAGCATGGTCTTGCCGGTGCCCGGCTCGCCCTTGACCAGCAGCGGACGCTCCAACGTGATGGCAGCGTTGACAGCCAGTTTCAGGTCATCGGTGGCAACGTAGGCCTGGGTGCCTTCGAACTTCATTTCTCAATCCTCGAACATGACGCCGGTAGTCAGCATGCCTGCGACTATAGCGCGCAGCCCCGGTGACTGTGAACGCAGACGGGTTATTCAGTCTCTGACTCGTTGGTACACTTTCAAACTGTCGAGTCGTCGGCAGGCCAGGTAGAATAAGGCTTGCAGCGGTTCGGTCGTGTGACACATGGCGGTGTATTCAGCGCTTGTATGTGCCCCGCGACACCACCACATGACCGTACCACGTGCCCCGGAGAATTCTGAATGTCCTATTTGTCCCGCCGTGAGGGGCGTTATCACTACCGCCGCCGCTTCCCGCTACCAGTTGCCGAACTGCTGGGCCGCTCTGAATACCGCAAAGCCCTAGGCACCGCTGACCGCGCAGAAGCCCTGCGCCTTGCCCGTCAGGTGTCAGTAGAGTTTGACCGCATCTGTAGCGAAGCTCTGTCGCCCGTGGCGAACGATCCAGTCGAGCGCAGGGCATCGGTCCCGGTTGATCCCCGCGCCGTCCTCGCAAGCCTACAGGCGGTGGTAGAACGGGTAACGCTCCGTGCCGTTACAGACATGGCGCCAGGGGCGAAGCTGGTGACGCGGAGCTGGCAGACCGAACTGGATTGGCAGAAGCGGGCGTACACGATGGCCGCGCAGGGGATGCCTCCGCCTGGGATGGAAGCCGTTCACCCACTCGAATCCATGGCCGCTGTGCGGGCGTTGGAAGCTCTGGAGCGCGGTGAGCCGCCAACCCTTGGCACTGGCATTCCTGGCTCGGTGGAGGCGCCCGTGGAGCCTGTCAGCCAGCAGGGCGATAGACGTACCGCCCAGCAGTTCGCTGTGGCTTTGGACGGCTATTGCGAGCGTGTCAGCGCAGGCCGTGTGGGTATCATGCGCAAGCTCTGCAATGACGTTCTACGTTGGCCTAGTACCCCGGCGCAGCAGGTGCAACGGATCATGGCCTACGCCGAGGGCAAGCTAGCTGGCGGTGGCAAGGCGTCGTCAGTCCACACCCAGGCGGCAGGGATGATAACGATTCTGCGGGAGGTGCCAGGATGGGAAGGGATAAGCCTGCCGAAGCAGGGCGCGGTAGCCAGGGCCATCCGTGCAGGTGGTGCACTCCAGAAGAACGCCCGCGACCCAATGCCGTTAGCCGTGGTGGCGCAGGTGCAGGCTGCCCTGGATGCCCGTGGTGATGCGGTAGACGCGGCAGCAATGCGTCTGCTTGTCCGATACGGTGTGCGGCCTCTGGAGCTGTTGAGTGAAGGCCCAGCGGCGTTGACTATGCGGGAAGACATCGTGGGTAACAGGGAGCAGGTATTCCAAGCTGGCCTATCTGGTGCCAAGAACGCAGCCAGTCGCAGGGATTTGCCTGTGGCAGCGGAGGACGTTGCTCTGTTCAATCTGGTGCTATCAGGCTTTGGTGCCGGCAGCACAGCGGAGAGAGGACGACAGCGTGTTACGCGGTTGAGTCGTGCTGTTAGTGCGGCCTTGCTCAAGATACCAAACCTCAAGGGACAGCTCAGTCTCTACAGCGCAAGACATACGGCAGCGGATTTGCTCAGGGCAGCAGGGGCGAGTGAGGCAGAGGTGGGCGGTATCCTTGGGCACACGCAGGCCGGGAACAAACACACTGGTGTTTATGGTGGAACGGCTCCACTCACACGACAGCGGGAACTGCTGGCCGGAGTCCGGGAGCGGCTCGACAAGCAAAATACCCCACAAGCCAATTAGGCAAGCGGGGTAGGGTTTAGTACGTGGTCACAGCGGACTTGCCGAAGTCACGTAGACGGCGCTCCGCAACAGTCATACCGCCGTTCTCCACGGTGCCGGTGAAGGCGTGGTCTACGGCACCCAGGCGAACGTCGATCTTCGATTGCAGTGCGGCCAAGGCTTTGCCATCAGCAGCCACAAGGGCAGTGTGCGGCAGCAGACCCGATGCGTTCGATTGGACCGCATCGCGGTAGACCACGACGCCGTCAGCATTGGCACCCAGGACGACGGAGCCGAAGCGCAGCCCAGCTTCCTGCATGGACGCGCCTTCGATAGCGTCCGGGAAGTAGCTATACAGAGCCATCGCGGCAGCCAGCTCAACGTCGCCCAGGTCCAGGGACAAGGCGTCGATATTGGCAGCTTTGAGAACCATCAGACCACGGCCAGCAGCCATAACGGGCACGCCAGCTTGAGCCGATGCGTTCAGCTTCTCGCGAACGTGCAGGTCGATACCCAGCGCCGCCATGGTCTTGTTCGGAGCAGTGGCAGCCTCGGCCATCACGTCAGCGCCAACCACCTTTGCCACACTCAGGACGGCGGTGATGTCAGAGAACCATTCGGCCACCTTGGCCGACAGTGCCTCGGTGTTCGCGTTGGCTGCTCGTGTGTATCGAGTCACGGTGTCGAGGTGCTGGTTACGATCTTGCTCAAAGGTGAACAGGTTGGGGAGGTCACTGAAGGCGAAGCCACGGTTGCTCATGGTGGTCAGCACAGACATGAACTCATGCTCGACATCGTCGCGGCTGGTCTTCTTGGAGTCAGCACGTTCATCAGATGTGAACAGCTCCGTCATCGTGGTGATGCCCTTGCGCAGCTCTTGCAGGTTGTCCGGGGCAGTCGGGTATTTAGTGGTCGGGACTTCGACCAGATTAAAGGGGACGGCAGCCTTAAGCGCATCGAACAATGCGATGGCGTTAGCGGATTTGCGGGCAGCAGCGAATTTACGAGTCATGGAATTTCTCTCTATATAAGAAGGGATTGTTTGGGGCCGGTTGGCTAAGGGACTTTGATGCCGCTGGAAGTGGGGACCACGTCCGTGTCAGTGCGGAAGTTGAGGAAGCCGGAAGCCGGTGTGCTGTCCAGGGACTGCATTGAGGCGCTGGTGGCTAGCGCGGCCAGTCGGTCCAGTCGGGCATCGTCCGTGGCCTTCGCGGCCTTTGCCTGCATGTCGGCATAGATGCGGTCGACGTTGAGCTGTGAGGTGCTGCGGTCGTCGATCACAAGCCGTACTCCGCCAACAGGTCTTCTTTGGTCGGGGCAGCCTTGGGGCGGGCGGCACGCTCAGCGGTCTTGGCATGAAAGCCAGCGACCAGCTCGGCAGTTTCTCTGTCCTTGTCGTCGTCATCGACGTGGCGCATTGTCTCCAGCAGTTTCAGCAATGAGACGTTTGCCGATACCTGGGCGGCATCGACCGGCACGTCATTCTCGGCACACCACTCCAGCTTCTTGCGGGACGCGGCCAGGGTTTCAGCCAGCAGCGCCAGCCCTTCGGCGTGGACATCCAGGGGTTTACGTTTACGGCGGCGGGTAGTTGGTGCGGTAGTTTGTTCAGACATTGGGTCATATTTCCTAAGGGCATGGTTAATCCTCCAGCGATGCCGGAAGTTGTAGAGTGCGTTTAAACGTGTGGCCCAGGATCAGGCCGGGAGTGCAGCGTTAATCAGTCCCGCAAACGGCCACGGGCCTTGCGCCCTGTGAGGTCTTGTGAGGCTCTCTCAGCCACGTTCAATCCACGCCGCTGGCCTAGGGCGGTTGCGTCACGGTAACGGGCGTTAGCGCGCAGGGCGAGCCGCTGGCCTGCCGCCCCACCATCGCCTCCATTGGCCAGGGCAACCGCTGCTTTGTACATGGCCCCAGGCTCAGCATCCAGGGCGCGGCGTGCTTCGTGGTCGTCGGTGTTGTGTTGCTCGGATGGTGGCAGCTCGCAGGCAATCAGCAGCTCGTTTAGTGTCAGTTGCATAGGGCTTCTCATTGTTTGTTATTGACCAAGGCGTGGGGTACGCGTACCCATCTGCGTACCCTTTTGCTAGAGGTATAGATACCTATCAATCTTTCTTTCTAGTCAGGTAGGAGCTGATCGTGGACTTGCTACGGCCCGTCAGTTTGGCGATAGCGCCATAGCCAGCGCCCTCACTGCGCATGCGCTCCGCTACAGCCTTCCAGGTGTCGCCTGCCTCCAGCCTTGCCAGTCGAGCGTCTTGCTGCTGCTGATGCTGTACAACGGCTGCAAGAGCGTCCTCAAGCTGGGCCACACGCTGCGCCAGGGTGAAGGCTTCGCCAATCTTCTTGATGCTGTGGGACATGGTGCCGTTGTGGATGCCAGCAACGTCGGTCCCTGCGCGGGTGATGGTTTGCATAACTGGATGATCCTCTAGTTTGGACAAGGCAGCTTTGTTCCGGGAGTCAGTCTTGCGACCACGGATAGCGGATGCCCACTGTGCGGAGCGCGGCATAAATGCACTGTGCGCATTGATCTGTTGGCTTACCGAAGGGCGGGCGCCTTGTCCGATACGGTCCAGGCTGTCGCTGTAGATGAGTTCAACTACGCGCTGTGGCAACTTGTGCGGCTCTACACCCGCCTCTTTCATTGCGGCTGTTACCGCCTTCTTGATGAGCACTCCGACATTAGTTGCCTGTGCTGGGCTCCAGCCTTCCAGGGTGCCGTGTTTCTTTTTAAATGCTTCGGCCTTATCAAGTACAGGTGTGCTTACAGCTATTCCGACAGCGCGGCACACAACACTAACGGTCATGCCGTCTTGTTGTTCCCATGCGTAGACCTTCGGTGCTGTTGTCATATCCTGCGCAGGCATAGCCCGCAATTGTTCTAACTTGCTGGTCATTGATGTTCATCCATGTAAAACGGGTGCGTTTAAGTTGCGAGTGCAGCGACCTCAGCCCTGGAGTTCCAGGTGCAGGTAATGCAGTCGGCGTTCCGCTTCGGTAGCTGATCGCAGGTCATCGGGTGGCAGCACTACGAGGCGCTGGTGATGGGCAATAGTCCCGAGGCAGTACTGGCGAATGTGTTGCTGGAATGGCTGACCCCGGGTAACAAGGCAGGCTTCGCGCTCCAGCTCCAATAGCACACGATGGACGGATGGCCGGGTCAGCGCGGGGTCTTGCTTGAGGATCATCCCAACCGGGACGAATCCGTGCGTGCTGTTAAGCGTCCTTAACGCCTGCACGACAGCCATCTTGGCCCGTGGCTTGGCACCGTTGTCGCCGTGATAGCGCTTGTATTTCTCCTGGCGATGCCAGGTTGGATCAGTCCCGAAGGTCGGTCTGGTCATTGGTAAATCTCCAAGATGAGATAGCTAATCTCAAGATGCACAGAAACCCCCGCATAGCCTTGTGGGCTGCGGGTTCTACGGGTCATTGAGGTTGCTTGTCGAGAGGATTAAGGCGGCTCAGGCAGCGCCTCACGGGCTCACAGCGTGGTTGCTGGAGCGTGTATCAGGAGTGGGGATTTGCGTCCGGGTGCGCTTGAGTCTGCGCTACGCTTCAATACTTGGAGCCTGGCTCAATGCTGGCTGCCCTGACGAAATAGAACTTCGTCGAACGGTATGCTAGTTCCTGGGTCTCCTACCCCCGAAGTATGTGACAATAAATACATCGTCGAACGTGCTGCTAACGTGCAGCTATCGTGTTTCGCGTCAGGAGGCATTGCACCTCCTACGCCCCGGCATTCGTTATGCTGCGATGTTCCAGTGACGCTTGACGGTAGCCAAGCTGATGCCTAGGTCCGCAGCTACTGCCGACTGACTTAATCCCGAGGCCTTGGCTGCCTGTACGTTCGCTGTGGTGCCGGTAGCAACTGGACGGCCTAAGACTTTGCCTTCTGCTTTAGCGCGCTCCAGGCCCGCTTGGGTGCGTTCGATCAGTAGGTCCCGCTCAAACTCTGCCACTGCCGCCAGTACCTGCATGGTCATCTTGCCCGCTGGACTGGTCAGGTCTACGCCGCCGAGGGCCAAGCAATGCACACGGATACCCTGCGCTGCTAGGTAGTCCACGGTGCTGCGCACGTCCATAGCATTACGGCCAAGGCGGTCCAGCTTAGTGACGATAAGCACATCCCCATCTTCCATCCGCTCCAGCAGCTTGGCGAAGCCCTTGCGATCTTTAGCGCAGGTGCTACCCGATACAGTCTCAGTAATCACACGCTTCGGCTCTACAGTGAAGCCAGCAGCTTGGACTTCCAGCACTTGGTTATCGGTAGTCTGGTCAGTGGTGGACACTCGGGCGTAAAGGAAGATGCGATTCATGGTCAGGACTCAGGTGTCATCAAAGGTGGTGTCATGATGATTTGGTGTCATCAAGTCGTCAAGCACATTTGTTGATACCTCGTACCGTAGGCGATGAGCGGTATCATCATACGGTCGATTGATGAGCCCTGCCTGGATAGCCTGCTGGTTCGCCTTCATCATTCTCTACGCAGGACGCGCATTGAGCGCGCCACTGTATGAAGGCAATCCCCCTGGCGATTGGTGCCACTGGCGTGCTACAGAGGGCCTACGGGGGAAAGGGACGTGATGGGATCAGAGAGACACCCGCATACGAACATGGCAATTTTAGGTTGCGTATGCACTCGTAATCCAGAACCGTAGGCCCGCTGCAATTACTTGCGTACGACCCATTGTCGTAAGGTTGAAAGAAGGCGTGTGATGGCTCGAACCAAGATAGCTAAAGCCCAAATAAGATCTATGAGGTCGGTCATTTTTTTATCTCGTGGGAAGGACACGAGACGAATGTAAAATTTTTTTGAGGTGGTGTATGGGGGGGAATATTAGAGGATAGTGCGTATGGAAATCCCCCCCTCCGTATCTCAACATTACGCAGGAGGAATAAACGTAGCTCCTATCCTCTCGTGCTGGGGCAGGCTTCGCTCCCGATCATACAATTTTGCTAAAATGGCACTTGCTTCATCGGGGTAAAAAACCTCTAAAAATCTCAATAGTGGCGTTTTTTCACCGCTATCGAACATCGCTTTAGTAGGTTTTATATTTGCATTCCAAATTAAATGACTGCACACCCCAGTGACGAAGGACTCAGCGACACTTTCAGAGCGGCGATCAAAATCAATCACATCCAGTTGATCAACAAGCAAGCAACGGATTTCATCTAAAGCACCTAGAGAGTTACGCAGTTGTTCATTTCTATGTGTGGTCCAAGCTGATGGGATTAAACGATCAATAACACTAGCTATGTCGGCAAAGCTTTTCTCAACTTTCTTTCTGGCACGACTTATATTTTTTTTATGTTCTCTATGTATTTCTTTAGCTTCTGCGGAGGTTGAGGGGAAGTGAGTCGAGTAGTCGTATGTTCCTAACGCGTCGGCGATCATTAGGTATACGCCGTCCAGTTCGCCGGAATATCGGCCGAAGTTTATCGTCTCAGTGTTAATTCTGTTTCTAAAGGTCCTGCCCATCGACTCATACGCACGATCTACAAGCTGTAGCGTTTGCTCAACGCTGATCGAAAATATTGGCTTTTCACTATAGGCATCCCTAATTTTAGACAGAGATGAGATTTCTTGCTGGGATAGAGATTTGTAACACTTACTGGATAGTGCCCCTTGTTTCATAAAAGCCTCAGTCCATTTCAATAGGGGTGAACTGCACACAATTTTGTGTAGCAGTATGTCACTTCAATAGCTCTGCGAGTGGGTACCTCAACCTAAAGAGCGCAACTCGATCAGCAGACCGCGTGAGTTGCTGAGCAACTCGTACTACAGAAGTGTTACCACCATAGCCGCAGCGTAGTGGGGCACACGCGCTGTGCGCCCGGTGTGGCCATTTGAACGGATCACCGTTGAAGTGCCTGTATTCATTGGTCCAAAACGAAATCTCTTGTCCAGTCTCTGAATGACCAGTCACGCCAGGGTCACTCCGCACTGGGTTTGGGTTGTTCATAGCGGGCGTTGAACGCCTGGACGAAACCATTGCGCAAAATCTGCAAAAACGCCTGGAACGCGCTGATATCTTGCTGGTGAACGCTGCCGCTGAGTTCCACCCGGGTGGCGAACTGGTTTTTGCTCTGGTTCTTCAGCACGGTTTCGCTGGCACCGACCACGGCTTCCCAGATCGAGCGGAAAATCCCCTTGTCCTGGTTCTCCACGTCCTGTTGCCAGTCAAACACCTCCACATCCCGCAGCAGCGGTTTGATATAGCCGGTCAATTGGGCTTTTTCAGCCTGGGCTTCAATCACCACGTCGCCGGTGCCGGCATTGAAGTCGAACTTGCCGTAGGCCGAGGCGAAGTCGTTCATGCGCTTGAGCTGGATATCACGGGCGCGCAAGCGGAACTCGAAGTCTTCAAAATTGCTCAGCGGGTCGAAGGTCGCGCTGGCTTCCAGCGGCGCATGCCCCAGTAACAGGGCCTTGCCGTCAAAGCGCGCATCGCGCTTGCCTTCGACGTCCACCACGTTGGTCAGGTTGTAGAAGCTGGCATTGACCTGGGTGGCGCCCATATTGACCGGCGGCTTGGAGCTGAAGTTGTGGAAGGCGATCTTGCCGTCGTCGATCCGCACTTCGTTGAGGGTAATGGGCAGCAGCTTGCCCAGTTGGGCGCGCCAATCGGTGCCGCGACCGGTCTGGGACGCCTGTTTGTTGGCGCCGCCGTCGACGAAGTTGAGTTCCGGCTTGACGAATTGCACTTCGGCCACCACCGCGTGGTCGTACCATAAGGAATGCCAACTGACCGACAAGTCGATCACTGGCGCCTTGACGAACGGCACGGGCACCTTGCCATCGACTTTGACGATCTGCAGGCCATTGATCCGGTACGCGCCGCGCCACAGGGCCAGGTCGACATCGGTCACCTGGCCACGGTAGTCGCCCATGTCGGCGAGTTTTTCATTGAGGTAGTTGCGCACTAGGTAGGGCAGGGCGATATCCAGTGCCACCAGCACGACCACCAGCCCGGCGACCGTCCATATCGGCCAACTGTAGCGACGCTTCATAGGTTGTTCCTCCCTGTGTATAGGCGATTGACTACACAGGCAGCGTCAACGTTCCTCGACTGGACGCCTTGGAGTACGAGGCATACCCTTGTTGCCTTCCTGAAAACCGCCTAAAGGACCCCGCCATGAGCCGCATTTTTGCAGACAACGCGCACTCCATCGGTAACACGCCCCTGGTTCAGATCAACCGTATCGCGCCCCGTGGCGTGACCATCCTGGCCAAGATCGAAGGGCGTAACCCTGGGTATTCGGTGAAGTGCCGGATCGGCGCGAACATGATCTGGGACGCGGAAAGCAGCGGCAAACTCAAGCCGGGCATGACCATCGTCGAGCCGACCTCAGGCAACACCGGGATTGGCCTGGCCTTTGTCGCCGCGGCCCGTGGCTACAAATTGTTGCTGACCATGCCCGCGTCCATGAGTATCGAACGGCGCAAGGTGCTCAAGGCCCTGGGGGCCGAACTGGTGCTGACCGAGCCGGCCAAGGGCATGAAAGGCGCCATCGAGAAAGCCAGTGAAATCCTTGCCAGCGACCCGGCGACCTATTTCATGCCGGCCCAGTTCGACAACCCGGCCAACCCGGCCATCCACGAAAAAACCACCGGCCCGGAAATCTGGAACGACACCGATGGCGCGGTGGATGTGCTGGTGGCAGGCGTTGGCACGGGCGGGACCCTCACGGGTGTATCGCGCTACATCAAGAACACTGCAGGCAAGCCGATCCTCTCGGTGGCGGTGGAGCCCATCAGCTCGCCGGTGATTACCCAGGCGCTGGCTGGCGAAGAGATCAAGCCCAGCCCCCACAAGATCCAGGGGATTGGCGCGGGTTTTGTGCCGAAGAACCTTGATCTGTCGATGGTGGACCGGGTGGAGCTGGTCAGTGACGACGAATCCAAGGCCATGGCCCTGCGGTTGATGCAGGAAGAAGGCATCCTGTGCGGGATTTCCTGTGGCGCGGCCATGGCGGTGGCGGTGCGTCTGGCCGAAAAACCGGAAATGCAGGGCAAGACCATCGTGGTGATCCTGCCGGACTCCGGTGAGCGCTACCTGTCGAGCATGCTGTTCAGCGATCTGTTCACCGATCAGGAAAACCAGGCCTGAGGTTGCGGGTGTCGGTGTACCGAAATCGGGTTGATCCATATCAGCCCGGTTTTATGCCTCATATGCATAATTGATTGCTCGCCGCGGGCCCCTTAAAACGGATTGTTGGATAACGCGGGTTTTTCCTCCGGCCCGGAGTGTTTATCATGGCCGGCTGCTATGTCTGGTTTCCCGCTGCCGGGAGGCTATTTCCAGGAGTTGCTGCATGACCTTTTCTTTGGCCGCCAAGCTGTCGGTGCTGTTGCTGTTTATCGGCAGTACGCTGTACGTGCATTTGCGCGGCAAGGCACGTTTGCCGGTGCTGCGCCAGTTCGTCAACCATTCGGCGTTGTTCGCCCCGTATAACGCCTTGATGTACATCTTCTCGGCGGTGCCGTCCAAGCCCTACCTGGACCGCAGCAAGTTCCCCGAGCTGGATGTGCTCAAGGACAACTGGGAAGTGATTCGCGACGAGGCCATGCACCTGTTCGACGAAGGCTATATCCGCGCCGCCGAGAAGAACAACGATGCCGGTTTTGGCTCGTTCTTCAAGAAAGGCTGGAAGCGCTTCTACCTCAAGTGGTACGACAAACCGCTGCCGTCGGCCGAGCTGCTGTGCCCGAAAACCGTGGCCCTGGTCAGCAGCATTCCCAACGTCAAGGGCGCCATGTTTGCGCTGTTGCCCGGTGGCAGCCACCTCAACCCCCATCGCGATCCGTTCGCCGGCTCCCTGCGCTATCACTTGGGGTTGTCGACACCCAATTCCGACGACTGCCGCATTTTCGTCGATGGCCAGATCTACGCCTGGCGTGATGGCGAAGACGTGATGTTCGACGAAACCTACGTGCACTGGGTAAAGAACGAAACCGAGAAGACCCGGGTGATTCTGTTCTGTGATATCGAGCGACCACTGAGCAACCGGCTGATGACCCGCATCAACCGTTGGGTCAGTGCCCAGCTAGGCCGTGCAACCGCGCCACAGAACCTGGATGACGAGCGTGTGGGCGGGATCAACCAGGCCTACGCCTGGAGCAAGAGCTTCAGCGATCGCTTCAGTGGGGTGGTCAAGCAGTGGAAGCGCAAGCATCCCAAAGCCTATCGCATCATGCGGCCGGTGTTGGCGGCGGTGGTGGTTGTGGCGTTGGTGTATTGGTTATTTGGCTGATGGGTTCAAAAAAACCGCTCGTATGAGCGGTTTTTTTATACGTTCTCCCATGCAGCCTCCACAATTGATCATTAATTGAACATGTTTTCGAAGCTATTCTTTCTCTACCGCTATCACAAGCCTGCCCCGTGAATCGAAGTCAAAGCCCAGGTTTTGATAGCGGGGAGATGCGTCGATGCAGTAGCAAGGCGTAAGGCTTTGGATCGGTAGAGCTGGTATCGCAAGGCGTGGCGTGTTTTTGGCATTGGCGGTCATGAGTCGAAAGTCTCCTTAAGTGGAGTGCGTTGGTTTTTCCCAAGGCTAGAGGTGGTTTCTCAACGTGTCCTTACTGGCCTTTTGGCAAAGCCATTGCAAAGCGTGTCGCCGGCTGGTTATAGTCGGCGCCAGGTGTTTCGCAGCACCTTTCATCCCTTCAAAAAAGATCAGCCCATGCCTGCATCCCCACGCATAGCGGTAGTCGATTCAGCGGTCAACGCTGCGGTCGTGCCGTGCGGGAATCAGCAGCCTGTGCAGATCAGTCATTACCCCCCACCTGTCAGTAGCACGCCGGTGTACGCAGTCGTATCACCGCCGGGCGTTGGCGTTTCGGGCTGATCAGCAAACTGCTGTTCCCCGTTGCCCGCCTGTACCGAACCTACTGAATTTCAGCCTTGGCTGAGTTGGCTTTTTGCCTGACTACAGGTGTTCTTATGTCTGTTATTTCGAAACAATCCGTGGCCGCGGCGGCCTCGACGAGCCTGTTTGTCCTGCTGTGGAGCAGCGGGGCGATTTTCTCCAAGTTGGGCCTGGCCCATGCGTCACCCTTTGCCTTCCTGTTGATTCGCTTTGCCATTGCCCTGGCGGGCCTGGTGCTGCTGGTGCCGATCCTCAAGCTGCAGTTGCCGCGCGCGGGCAAACCGCTGTGGTATGCGGCGGCCACCGGGCTGGTGCTACTGGGGGCCTATCAGATTTTTTATCTGCTGGCCCTGGACCTGAAGGTCACCCCCGGCGTGATGGCGACCATCATGGGTGTGCAACCGATCCTCACCGTGGTGCTGATGGAGCGCCAGCGTTCATGGCGCCGGATGTTCGGCCTAGCGTTGGGCCTGGCGGGCCTGATCATGGTGGTGTACCAGGGCATCGGTCTGGCCGGCATGTCCCTGGCCGGCATGCTGTTTGGTTTGCTGGCGCTGGCGAGCATGACCCTGGGCTCGATCATGCAAAAGCGCATCACCGATAACCCATTGGGCACCTTGCCGGTGCAGTACCTGGCGGGCTTGTTGCTGTGCGCAGTGTTCGTGCCGTTCCAGCCCTTTGCTTTCGAGCACAACAGCGGCTTCTACCTGCCGGTGCTGTGGATGGGGCTGGTGGTGTCTGTGTTGGCGACGCTGCTGCTGTACCGCCTGATTGCACGGGGTAACCTGGTGAATGTCACCAGCCTGTTCTACCTGGTGCCGGCAGTCACTGCGGTGATGGACTACCTGATCTTCGGCAATCGGCTGGCAGTGCTGAGCGTGCTGGGGATGGGTTTGATCATCATTGGGTTGGTATTCGTCTTCCGTAAAGCGTGATAACCCTGTGTAGGAGCCGAAAGCCGGCTCCTACACAGCTTTGATCAATTTCCCCGGCCGCAGCACCAGCCACAATGCCCCCGCGATCAACATCCCGCCATACAGGTGCGCCATGGACAATGGCTCATCCAGCAGCAGCGCCCCCCACAACACGCCGAATGGCGGAATCATGAAGGTGACCGTCATCGACTTCACTGGCCCGATGGAGGTCAGCAAACGGAAGTACAAGATGTAGGCGAACGCCGTACACAGCAGCCCCAGGCCCAGCAACGACAACCACACATTCCAGCCGCCCCAGCTGGCCGGCGGATGGCTGATGGCGTTCCAGCCAAACCAGGGTAAGAGAAACAATGTGGCGCCGAGCATGCTGCCCAGTGCTGAAAGGCGGCTGTCCAGGCCACCCTGTTGATCCAGCCAGCGGCGCGCCAGGAAGCCGGCGAAGCCGTAGCAGGTGGTGGCCAGCAGGCAGGCGAGGGCGCCCATCAGCAGTTCCAGGTCAAATGCCACCGGCCCGGCCCGCGTCAGGATGCCTACGCCGAACAGCCCCAGGCACACCCCGGCGATTTTCGAGGGGGTCAGCCGTTCATGGAAAAACAGCCCGCCAATCAACACCCCCATCAACGGCGTCGTCGCATTGAAAATCGCCGAGTAACCCGCCGGCAAGACCTGGGCCGCCACCGAATACATGGTGGCGGGGATCCCCGAGTTGATCACCCCCAGCAACAGCACGGTCTTGAACTTGCCCTGGAAGTCCCAGCGCACCCGCAGTAGGGCCAGGATCACCAGCAGGCCGGCGGCGGCTATCGAAACGCGGAAAAACGCCGTGGGCAGCGTACCGATTTCCGGTGCGATGATTCGCATGAACAAAAAGCTCGCGCCCCAGATGGCGGCCAGTACCAGCAGGTACAGGGTGTCGACAGGTCTCACGGACAACTCCTTCTTAACCAGGGCGAGAGTGTTGCCCAGGGGCCTGCCTGACACAATCTTTTACGTATCCACTGCACAATAAAGCGCGTCACCCTGCCACTGAGGTGCACGGCCAGGGTTTGAAGCCCCTCTATCCGGGACACAGCTCCCAGCAAAAATTGTACTTCTCCTGGCTGCGGACACTGGCTAATCTCAGGTCTTCCGAATGCCCGCAGAGGTCTCCGACATGCCGCAGCAAACGTCTGCCATCGACACCGCGCAGTCCATCGCCCAGATGATCCTCGATGGCTTCGACGATTACCGCGAACACTTTCGCCAGATCACCGACGGCGCCCGTGAGCGTTTTGAAAAGGCCCAGTGGCAAGAGGCGCAAACGGCCTCGGCGGCGCGGATCAACCTGTATGAAGAGAAGGTCGGCGAAGTCACCACGCGTTTGCGGGCTACCTTCGACGAGGGCGCGCTGCTGGATATCCAGTCCTGGCCCCTGGTCAAGAGTGCCTATATCAGCCTGATCGACCTGCGGTTTGACGATGAGCTGTCCGAGACCTGGTACAACTCGATCTTTTGCGGGCTGTTCAGCCACGACCTGATCAGCGACGGCTGCATGTTCATCCATACCACCCGCCCGAGCCTGCGCCGCGCCCGTGCTGCGCAAACCCGTACCTACAAGCCCCAGGGCCAACTGGCGGGCATGCTCGAGCAGATCTTCAGCGACTACCGCTTCAGCGAGCCCTACGCCGACCTGCCCGCCGACCTGCAGCGCCTGGAAGCACAACTGCGCGAGAACCTGCCGGACTGGGTGTGCAAGGATCCGGACCTCAACGTCGAGCTGTTTTCCTCGGTGCTCTATCGCAACAAGGGCGCGTACCTGGTGGGCCGCCTCTACACCCGCGATGAACAGTGGCCGCTGGTGATTCCGCTGCTGCACCGGGAAGGGCAGGGTATCCGCATCGACGCGCTGATCACCGATGAAGCCGATGTGTCGATCATCTTCTCGTTCACCCGCTCCTATTTCATGGTGGATGTGCCGGTGCCGGCGGAATTCATCGGCTTTCTCAAACGCATCCTGCCGGGCAAGCACATCGCCGAGCTGTACACCTCCATCGGCTTCTACAAACACGGCAAGTCGGAGTTCTACCGGGCGCTGATCAACCACCTGGCCAGCACCGATGACCAGTTCATCATGGCCCCGGGCGTGCGCGGGATGGTCATGAGCGTGTTCACCCTGCCGGGTTTCAACACGGTGTTCAAAATCATCAAGGACCGTTTCTCGCCATCGAAAAACGTCAACCGCGCCACGGTGATCGAGAAGTACCGCCTGGTGAAAAGTGTCGACCGGGTCGGGCGCATGGCCGATACCCAGGAGTTTGCCGACTTCCGTTTCCCCTTGAGCAAATTCGAGCCTGAATGCCTGGCCGAATTGCTGGAAGTGGCTGCCGGCACAGTCGAGGTGGAAGGCGACACGGTACTGATTCGCCACTGCTGGACCGAGCGGCGCATGACCCCGCTCAACCTCTACCTGGAGAACGCCAACGAGGCCCAGGTGCGCGAAGCCCTCGAAGACTACGGCCTGGCCATCAAGCAATTGGCGGCGGCGAATATCTTTCCCGGCGACATGCTGCTGAAAAACTTTGGCGTCACCCGTCATGGTCGCGTGGTGTTCTACGACTACGACGAGATCTGCTTCCTCACCGAAGCCAACTTCCGCCATATCCCGGCACCGCGTACCCCGGAAGATGAAATGGCCTCCGAGCCCTGGTACTCCATCGGCCCGCTGGACGTGTTCCCCGAAGAGTTCCCGCCATTTCTGTTTGCCGATGCCGGGCAACGGCGTTTGTTCGATGAGCTGCACGGCGAGTTGTACAACGCCGACTACTGGAAAGGCCTGCAGGAGGCGATTCGGGCGGGGAAGGTGATTGATGTGTTCCCGTATCGGCGCAAGGGCCTGGATAACGAATAGGGGCTAAACCCTGTGGGAGCTGTCGAGCCCCGGCGAGGCTGCGATAGCGCTGGGCCTGGCAGCATTGATGTTGGCCGTGCCGCCGTCATCGCAGCCTCGCCGGGGCTCGACAGCTCCCAGACGTGATTTACGCGGCCTTTAACGTTGTGTGCGCTTTTCTGCCACAATTGCCGGCCGTGCATAAATAGACGACCTTCAAAGTACCTGATGACTGACCAAGCGCCCGCTATCGACCAACTCCTGAAAAACCTCGATCACGCCATGCTCGCCGACCGCCACCGCTTGCGTCGGCAGTTGCTTGAGCTGCGCAAGAAGCCCGATGAGGAGAAGCTGGCGCAGTGGGTGGCGCGCATGCAGGCGTCCTGTGCCCAGGTCACTGCGCGCGCGGCCAGCGTGCCGCAGGTCCGCTATGACGACAGCCTGCCCATCGCCGCCAAGCGCGACGAGATCAAAGCGGCGTTGCTCAAACATCAGGTGCTGATCATCGCGGGCGAGACCGGTTCGGGTAAAACCACGCAGTTGCCGAAGATCTGCCTGGAAATCGGTCGCGGCCAGTACGGCTTGATCGGCCATACCCAGCCCCGGCGGATCGCCGCGCGCAGTGTGGCGAGCCGGGTTGCGGAAGAGTTGGCCACACCGCTGGGGGCGCTGGTGGGCTATCAGGTGCGGTTCGAGGACCAGAGCGACGCCAACACCCTGATCAAGCTGATGACCGACGGCATCCTGCTGGCCGAAACCCAGAACGACCGATACCTCGAGCGCTACGACACAATCATCGTCGACGAAGCCCACGAGCGCAGCCTGAACATCGACTTCCTGCTTGGTTACCTGAAGACCCTGCTGCCACGCCGCCCGGACCTGAAAGTCATCATCACCTCGGCGACCATCGACCTGGAGCGTTTTTCCAAGCACTTCGACGATGCGCCGATTGTCGAGGTCTCCGGGCGCACGTTCCCGGTGGAAACCTGGTATCGCCCGCTGACCCTGGAGCAGGACGAGGAAGGCAACCGCGTCGAAGACGACTTGACCGTGGACCAGGCAATCCTCGCCACCCTCGATGAAATCGCCGCCTTTGAACGCAGCGAGCGCAAGAGCCCAGGCGATGTGCTGGTGTTCCTGCCCGGTGAGCGCGAGATCCGCGATGCCGCCGATATGCTGCGCAAGGCCCAGCTCAAGCACACGGAAATCCTGCCGTTGTACGCGCGCCTGTCGCCGGCCGAGCAGCAGCGTATTTTCCAGTCCCATCCGGGGCGGCGCGTGGTGCTCGCAACCAACGTCGCGGAAACCTCGCTGACCGTGCCGGGCATCCGCTATGTGATCGACAGCGGCACCGCGCGCATCAGCCGCTACAGCTACCGGGCCAAGGTCCAGCGCCTGCCGATCGAGGCGATCTCCCAGGCCAGCGCCAACCAGCGCAAGGGCCGCTGCGGCAGGGTCGAGCCGGGCATTTGTGTGCGCCTGTTCAGCGAAGAAGATTTTATCGGGCGCCCGGAATTTACCGACCCGGAGATCCTGCGCACTAACCTGGCGGCGGTGATCCTGCAGATGCTGCACCTGCGCCTGGGTGAAATCACCGACTTCCCGTTTATCGAGCCGCCGGATGGCAAGGCTATCAGCGATGGCTTCAACCTGCTGCAGGAACTCTCGGCGGTGGACCGTAACAGCCAGCTGACGCCCCTGGGCCGGCAACTGGCGCGCCTGCCGGTGGATCCGCGCATGGGCCGCATGCTATTGGAAGCGGCCAAGCTCGGCAGTTTGCAGGAAGTGCTGATCGTCGCCAGTGCCATGTCGATCCAGGACCCGCGCGAGCGCCCGCCGGAGCGCCAGCAAGCGGCCGACCAGGCCCACGCGCAATGGAAGGATCCCGATTCGGACTTCGCCGGGCTGGTCAATCTGTGGCGCGGCTTTGAAGAGCAGCGCCAGGAACTGACCGCCAGCCCGCTGCGCAACTGGTGCCGCAAGAACTTCCTCAATTACCTGCGCCTGCGTGAGTGGCGCGACTCCCATCGCCAGTTGAGCCTGATCTGCCGTGATATGCAGCTGACGGTCAACAAGGAACCGGCGGACTTCGCGAAACTGCACAAGGCGGTGCTGTCCGGCCTGTTGAGCCAGATCGGCCAGAAAACCGAAGACGGCGACTACCTCGGCGCCCGCCAGCGGCGCTTCTGGATTCATCCGTCATCGGGCATCGGCAAGAAACGCCCGCAATGGTTGATGACCGCCGAACTGGTGGAGACCACCAAGCTGTATGCGCGCATGGTGGCCAAGATTGATGCCGACTGGATCGAGCCATTGGCCGGGCACCTGATCAAGAAAAACCACTTCGAACCCCATTGGGAGAAGAAGCGCGGCCAGGTCGTGGCCTTTGAACAGATCACCCTGTTCGGCCTGATAGTGGTGGGGCGCCGGCCTGTGCATTACGGGCCGGTGGACCCCGTGGTGTCCCGCGAGCTGTTTATCCGCGAAGGCCTGGTGCGTGGCGAGATCCAGTCCCGGGCCAAGTGCCTGACTGCCAATCAACAGCTGCTGGAGCAATTGGACGAACTGGAAGCCAAGGCCCGGCGCCGCGATATCCTGGCTGACGAAGAAACCCTGTACGCCTTCTACGACGCGCGCCTGCCGGCAGAGATCCACCAGACGGCGACCTTCGACAGTTGGTACAAGATCACCAGCCAGAAAGACCCGCAACTGCTGATCATGCGCGAAGAAGACGTGCTGGCCCGCGAAGCCAGTGAAGTCACCGCCGCCCATTACCCTGACACCTTGCACCTGGGCGACCTGGCCCTGGCCTTGAGTTATCACTTTGAACCCAACCACCCGCGCGACGGTGTGACCTTGCGCGTGCCCGCACCGCTGTTGCCGGCCTTGCCCGCCGAGCGCCTGGAGTGGCTGGTGCCCGGGCTGATCGAAGCCAAGTGCATTGCCCTGGTGCGCAACCTGCCCAAGGCCCTGCGCAAGAACTTCGTGCCGGTGCCGGACTTCGTCAAGGCCGCGCTGCAACGGATCGAATTTGCCCAGGGCTCGCTGCCCCAGGCGCTGGGGCGTGAGCTGTTGCGCATGACCGGCGCGCGGGTCAGCGACGAAGCCTGGAGCGAAGCCGCGCAGCAGGTGGAAAACCACCTGAAGATGAACCTGGAAGTGGTCGATGCCCAGGGCAAGTTCCTCGGTGAGGGCCGCGACCTGGCAGCGCTGACTGCGCGGTTTGTCGAAGCCAGCCAGGCCGCCCTGGCAGTGCCGCAAACTGCCAAAAGCCAGCAGCCGGTGGAGGCCAAGGTCTTCGCGGCGGTTGCCGAGACTACCCAGCAGAAGATTGCGGGCCTGTCGATGACGGTGTATCCGGCGCTGGTAGAAGAAAACGGCACGGTCAAGGAAGGACGTTTCTCCACGGCCGCCGAAGCCGAGTTCCAGCATCGCCGCGCCTTGCAGCGCTTGTTGATGCAGCAATTGGCCGAACCGGCAAAATTCCTGCGCGGCAAGCTGCCGGGCCTTACCGAGCTGGGGCTGATGTACCGCGAGCTGGGACGTATCGACGCCCTGGTGGAAGACATTTTGCTGGCCAGCCTCGACACCTGCGTGCTGGAAGGCGAGGCCAGCCTGCCCCGGGATGGCGCGGGCCTGGCAGCCCTGGCCGAGCGCAAGCGTGGTAGCTGGACCGAGCACGCTGAACGCCTGGCGCGCCTGACCCTGGAAGTATTGAAGCTGTGGCATGGCCTGCAAAAACGTTTCAAGGGCAAGATCGACCTAGCCCAGGCCGTGGCACTCAACGATATCAAGCAGCAACTAAGCAACCTGGTGTACCCGGGCTTTGTGCGCGAAACCCCGGCGCAGTGGTTCAAGGAACTGCCGCGCTATCTCAAGGCCATCGAGCTACGCCTGGAAAAACTGCCCAGCCAAGTGCAGAAGGACCGGGTCTGGAGCAGCGAGTTGAGTGGTCTGTGGAGCCAGTACCAGACGCGCCTGAACAAGCACACCCAGGAAGGCAAGCGCGATCCGCAGCTGGCGCTTTACCGCTGGTGGCTGGAGGAATACCGGGTGTCGTTGTTTGCCCAGCAGTTGGGCACCAAGGCACCGATTTCCGATAAGCGCTTGAGCAAACAGTGGAGCCAGGTCGAACCTTGACCTGTAGTGCGGGGGCGGGTGTGCGCGTGACAGGCGCCAAACCCCCCGGTTTATGGCAAACTTCGCCGCTATAAATGCCGGGATCGTCTAGATTGGCTGTATCAGCCTCGACGCGCCGGGACAAAGCGTTTCCCCGTTTGATGTCCGCGCGGCGGACTAGAGCGACTTACGGTTTGGTACGAAGGTACCAATCCCTTCTGCCTGAACAGATTTAGAGGAACGACCGTGCATAACGTCGTCATCAGCGGCACAGGCCTGTACACCCCGGCCAACAGCATCTCCAACGAAGAGCTGGTGCAGTCTTTCAATGCTTACGTTCAACAGTTCAATGCCGACAACGCCGTGGCCATCGAGCAGGGCGACGTTCAGGCGTTGACCGAATCCAGCGCCGCCTTTATCGAAAAGGCTTCGGGTATCAAGAGCCGTTTTGTCATGGACAAGGACGGCATCCTCGACCCCAAACGCATGACCCCCCGCCTGCCGGAGCGCTCCAACGACGAGTGGTCGATCCTCTGCCAGATGGCCGTGGGCGCCGCCGAGCAAGCCCTGCAGCGTGCCGGCAAGACCGCCGCCGATATCGACGGGGTGATCGTCGCCTGCTCCAACCTGCAACGCGCCTATCCAGCCATTGCCATCGAAGTCCAGGAAGCCCTGGGCATCCAGGGTTTTGGTTTTGACATGAACGTGGCGTGTTCTTCGGCGACTTTCGGTATCCAGAACGCCTGCAACAGCATCCAGCTGGGCCAGGCCCGGGCGATCCTGATGGTCAACCCGGAGATCTGCACCGGCCACCTGAACTTCCGTGACCGTGACAGCCACTTTATCTTTGGCGACGCGGCGACTGCGGTGATTCTGGAACGTGCCGACCTGGCGACGTCCGAGCACCAGTTCGACGTGGTGAGCACCAAGTTGCTGACCAAGTTTTCCAACACCATTCGCAACAATTTCGGCTTCCTCAACCGCGCGGCGGAAGAGGGGATTGGTGCACCCGACAAGCTTTTCGTGCAAGAAGGCCGCAAAGTCTTCCGTGATGTCTGCCCGATGGTTGCCGAATTGATCGGCCAGCACCTGACGGAAAACCAGTTGAGCGTTACCGATGTGAAACGCTTCTGGCTGCACCAGGCCAACCTGAGCATGAACCATCTGATCGTCAAGAAGCTGCTGGGCCGTGAAGCCGAGATCGAAGAAGCGCCGGTGATTCTCGATACCTACGCCAACACCAGTTCGGCAGGTTCGGTGATTGCGTTCCACACCTACCAGGACGACCTGCCCAAGGGCGCGCTGGCGGTACTCAGCTCGTTTGGCGCCGGGTATTCGATTGGCAGCGTGATCCTGCGCAAGCGCTAAGAACCAGGCAATTGCGGTCACGTCTTGCACAATGAGGTTTTGAATGGCAGCAGCCGACGACGCGCACCTGCTTGAACGCCTGCTCAAGGGTGAGCAGCAGGCCTACAAGGAGTTGGTCACCACCTACCAGAGCGCGATGCGTGCGGTGGCCTACGCCATCGTTGGCCAGCGCCATGCCGACGAGGTGGTGCAGGACGCCTGGCTCTCGGTGGTGCGCAGCCTTGCCCGGTTTGAGGGGCGTTCCAGCCTCAAGACCTGGCTGCTGACCATCACCGCCAACTCGGCCAAGGGGCGCTACAAGCAGAACCGTCGCGAGGTGTTGCTGGACGACCTGCCGTCGCCCCACGGCACCATCGGCGATGAGCGCTTTGCCGCCGGCGATGAGCATTGGCTGATCGCGCCCTTTGCCTGGCACCAGGACACTCCCGAGGCGCTGCTCACCGAAAACGAGCTGCGTGAGTGTCTGGAGCACACCTTACTGAGCCTTTCCGAGCTGCAAAGCAGCGTGCTGCTGTTGCGCGAGCGCCAGGGGCTGGAGCTGGAGGAGATTTGTAATCTTCTGCAGATCTCGCTCTCCAATGTGCGTGTACTGCTGCACCGGGCGCGGCTTAAAGTCTTCGCTACGGTGGAGCATTTCGAGGAAACCGGCGAATGTTGACCTGCAAAGAACAAGTGGCGCGCTCCAGCGATTTTCTCGATGGGCAACTGACCTTTCGTGAGCGCCTGTTGATGCGCCATCACCTGATGTTTTGTGCCAATTGCCGGCGCTTCATTCGCCAGATGCGCCTGATGCAGGCCACCTTGCGCCTCCTGCCCGAACCGCCGGTGAGCGATGCCGAGGCGTTGGCTGAACGCCTGGCTTCGGAGCGTAAACGCAACTCCTGACCCTAGAGCTGTCTGCGCTTCCCAAGGCCTGCGACGTCATTGTCGTGGGCTTTTTTACGTCGTTGAAAAGCCTTTCGGTGAAAAACATTGCAGGTTTGTAAGTTTTTTTCACCTTTTTTTCACCTGGCATTTCTCGTACTTTTTCTGCTCAAACCCACGCCGGCCGTAGCGTTGCGCTTATTCCCGGTGGTTGTAAGAAAGTTCCCCTGTAATAAAATATTTATCTTGCGGCAACTTGTCTGAAATATCCCCTCGCCAAGATCCCCTCCCAACACCAGCGGGCCAGAACCCGTGTGTTTTCCAACGCAAAAGACCACCAATTAGGGGAATTCTTCGATGATCCGTAAGCACTTCGCCGGTTTCGCGGCCAGCGCCCTGGCCCTGGCCGTTACCGCCCAGGCTTTCGCTGGTACTGTCACTACTGACGGCGCCGATATCGTTGTCAAAACCAAGGGCGGCCTTGAGGTTGCTACCACCGACCAGAACTTCAGCTTCAAGCTGGGTGGTCGCTTGCAAGCCGATTACGGCACATTTGACGGCTTCTACACCAAGAACGGTGACTCGGGCGACGCTGCTTACTTCCGTCGCGCCTTCCTGGAACTGGGTGGCACCGTCTACAAGGATTTCAAATACCAGCTCAACTACGACTTCTCCCACAACTCGGGTAACTCCGACGACGGTTACTTCGACGAAGCGTCCATGTCCTATGTGGGCTTCAAGCCGGTGACCATCCGCGTCGGTCGCTTTGACCCGGATTTCGGTCTGGAAAAAGCCACCAGCTCCAAGTGGATCACCGCCATGGAGCGTAACTCGGCTTACGAGGTTGCAGACTGGGTCAACACCCACGAAAACGGCATGGGCATCCAGGTCAGCGGCACTGCGGCTGATATGTTCTACGGCTCCGCCAGCCTGGCTTCCAAGGACATCAACGACGAAGACGGCAAGGGCGTGAAGCAATTCAACGGCCGTATCGTGTTGGCACCGATGAACAAAGGCGGCAACGTCCTGCACTTCGGCTTGAACTTGGCGGCACGTGACCTGAACGACGCCGCCTTCGACTCGCGGATCCGTCCGCGTCTCGGCGCCCGTGGTGTAGCAACTACCGGTGGTAACGATGCCGGCTCCAACGGCAACCGCGCGACTTTCGGCGGTGGTGTGGGCCTGAACGCCAGCAACCTGACGGCGGTTGGCGCCTACGATACCGATACGGTATTCGGGGGTGAATTTGCCTTCGCCAGCGGTCCATTCTCGGTGCAGGCTGAAGCCCTGAGCCGCAAGATGAAAGCTGACAGCAATGCCTACCAGGACGTGAAAACCAGCGGTTTCTACGGCCAACTGGCCTACACCCTGACCGGCGAATCCCGTGCCTACAAGCTCGACGGCGGCAAGTTCGACGCCATCAAGCCAGAGAACAAGCAGTACGGCGCCTGGGAAGTGTTCTACCGCTACGACAACATCAAGGTTGACGACAAAAACATCGTCGTCAGCAGCGCTACCCGCGAAACCGGCGATGCCAAGGCCAACGTCAACACCCTGGGTGTGAACTGGTACGCCAACGAAGCGGTCAAGCTGTCCCTGAACTACAGCAAGGTCAGCACCGACAAGATCACCAACGCCAATGGCGATGACAGCGGTGATTCCATCGTCGGTCGTGTGCAGTACGTGTTCTAAGCAACGGTCATACCGCTCCAACGCGCTCTTTCTTCATCCGTTAAAGCGCGATCCTCTTTTTTACCCCGCCGATTGGCGGGGTTTTTTTTGCTGCCCGCGCGGGCGGCGGGTTCTGTCAGAATGGCCTGAATATTGTGAGCGAGCGTTTACCGTCGGGGAATGGCATGCCGTTGAAACGTTTGAATAGCCTATCCGAAGTATCGCCTGATGAATGGAACGCGTTGGTCCCCGAGGATCAGCCGTTTCTGCGCCATGCCTTCCTCAGTGCGCTGGAAGACAGTGCCAGCCTTGGCCGGCATTCTGGCTGGCAGCCGGAGCACTTGCTGCATTACGAGGGAGAGCGGCTGGTGGCGGCGCTGCCCAGCTACCGCAAATGGCACTCCTATGGCGAATACGTGTTCGACCATGGCTGGGCTGACGCTTGCGCACGCGCGGGCATCGAGTACTACCCCAAACTGCTGACAGCAGTGCCTTTCAGCCCGGTCAGCGGGCCGCGCTTGCTGGTGGCCAATGGTGCGGACGGCCTGGATTTGCTCCAGAGCCTGCCTGGTTACCTGGAAATCGAAGGGCTTTCCAGTGCCCATATCAACTTCACCGATGCCCTGGCCGATGCCGCCCTGGGCCAGCAACCCGGTTGGCTTGCGCGTCTGGGTTGCCAGTTCCACTGGCAGAACCGCAGTTATCGCGACTTCCAGGACTTCCTCGACGCCCTGAGTTCGCGCAAACGCAAACAGATGCGCAAGGAGCGCGAACAGGTCGCGGGGCAGGGCATCGAGTTCGAGTGGCTGCAAGGCCATGAGCTGAGCGAGGCCCAGTGGGATTTTGTCTACGCCTGCTACGCCAACACCTACGCCGTGCGCCGGCAGTCGCCATACCTGACTCGCGCGTTTTTCAGCCTGCTGGCCGAACGCATGCCGCAGGCGATACGGGTGGTGCTGGCCAAGCAAGGGGCGCGGCCGGTGGCCATGGCGTTCAGCCTGGTCGGAGGCGACAGCCTATATGGCCGCTATTGGGGCTGCCTGGGCGAATTTGACCGGCTGCATTTCGAGACCTGCTTCTATCAAGGCATGGACTACGCGATCGCCAATGGCCTGCAGCGTTTCGACGCCGGGGCCCAGGGCGAGCACAAGTTGATTCGTGGGTTTGAGCCGGTGATTACCCATTCCTGGCACTACTTGCGCCATCCAGGCTTGAAAACCGCCGTGGCGGATTTCCTGGAACGCGAGCGGGTGGGGATTCTGGCGTATGCCGAGGAGGCGCGTTTGGCGTTGCCTTATCGACAGGTGTAGGAGCCAGCTTGCCGGCGATGACGGTGTATCTGCCCATGATGTGCTGGCAGGGAGTCCGTTATCGCCGGCAAGCCAGCGTCTACAAGGTGCATCGCGGTTGGATCAGGCCTTTTCTTCCTTGCCCAACCAACGGTAGGTGATGCCACCGATCACCGCGCCAAGGATCGGCGCCAGCCAGAACAGCCACAGTTGCTGGATTGCCCACCCGCCGACAATCAGCGCAGGGCCGGTGCTGCGGGCCGGGTTGACCGAGGTGTTGGTGACCGGAATGGAGATCAGGTGGATCAGCGTCAGCCCCAGGCCAATGGCGATGGGCGCCAGGCCAGCCGGTGCACGACGGTCGGTGGCGCCGAGGATGATCAGCACGAACATCGCGGTCATCACCAGTTCAGTGACAAACCCCGCCGCCATTGAATAGCCGCCCGGCGAATGTTCACCGTAACCATTGGATGCCAGCCCCGCCGCCAGTTCAAAACCCGGTTTGCCGCTGGCAATGAAGTACAGTAAGGCCGCTGCCACCACGCCGCCAATGACTTGCGCGACGATATACGCAGGCATCTCCTTGGCCGCAAACCTGCCGCCGACCACCAAGCCCACGGTGACTGCCGGGTTGAGGTGACAGCCGCTGATATGGCCAATGGCAAATGCCATGGTCAACACGGTAAGCCCGAAGGCCAGCGATACGCCCAACAGGCCGATTCCGACATCCGGGAAGGCTGCGGCCAGAACGGCACTCCCGCAGCCACCCAACACCAGCCAAAACGTACCCAACCCTTCCGTAACGGAACGTCTGAACAGAGACATGAACGCGTCCTTCTAAATCAACGGGTGTGATGCTTCCCTGCAGTCTGATGTCAGGGCCCTCCTGGACCCTGATTGCAGTACAGCAGGATTGTGATACACGGCCAGCAAGATAGAAAAAACTGTCAGAATTGTTCGGAATTGATAGCGCCGTTAGTAGTCCGAAATCAGTCGATACCTACGAAACCTCCGGTCTGGTGCTGCCACAATCGCGAGTACAGGCCGCCATGTGCCAGCAACTGGGCATGGCTGCCACTCTCGGCGATCTGGCCTTTTTCCAGGACCACCAACCTGTCCATTCGGGCAATCGTGGACAGGCGGTGAGCGATGGCGATCACCGTCTTGCCTTGCATCAGGGTTTCCAGGCTTTCCTGGATGGCCGCTTCCACTTCCGAGTCCAGGGCCGAGGTGGCTTCGTCCATGATCAGGATCGGTGCGTCCTTGAGCAGGACCCGGGCGATAGCGATGCGCTGGCGTTGCCCGCCGGAGAGTTTCACCCCGCGCTCACCGACGTGGGCATCCAGGCCAATCCGCCCCTCGGCGTCCGACAGCAGCGGGATAAATTCGTCGGCGCGGGCCTTGCGGATCGCGTCCCAGAGCTCTTGGTCAGTGGCATCGGGCTTGCCATACAGCAAGTTGTCGCGGATCGAGCGGTGCAGCAGCGAGGTGTCCTGGGTAATCATGCCGATGCGTTCGCGCAGGCTTTCCTGGGCCACTTCGGCGATGTTCTGGCCGTCGATCAGGATGCGTCCGCCTTGCAGGTCGTAGAGGCGCAGCAGCAGGTTGACCAGGGTCGATTTGCCGGCACCGGACGGGCCAATCAGGCCGATCTTCTCCCCTGGCTTGATGACCAGGTTCAGGCCACCGATGATGCCGCTGCTCTTGCCATAGTGGAAGTCGACCTGTTCGAAGCGCACTTCGCCGTGGGGCACGCTCAGGCGCGGGGCGTTTTCGCGGTCGATCACCGCCAGCGGCTGGGCGATGGTTTTCAGGCCGTCCTGGACCATGCCGATGTTCTCGAAAATGCCGTTGACCACCCACATGATCCAGCCGGACATGTTGACGATGCGGATCACCAGGCCGGTGGCCAGGGCAATGGCACCGACCGAGATCAGCGACTGCGTCCACAGCCACAGGGCCAGGCCGGTGGTGGTGACGATCAGCAGGCCGTTCATGGTGGTGATGACCACGTCCATGCTGGTGACCACGCGGCTGGCGAGCTGGGTTTTTTCGGTCTGCTCGATGATCGCTTCCTTGGCGTACTCCTGTTCGGACTGGGTGTGGGCGAACAGCTTCAAGGTGGTGATATTGGTGTAGCCATCAACGATGCGGCCCATCAATTTGGAGCGCGCCTCGGACGAGATGACCGAGCGTTCCTTGACCCGTGGCACGAAGTAGCGCAGCGCCAGGCTGTAGGCGATGATCCAGGTGACCAGCGGGATCATCAGGCGCCAGTCGGCTTCGGCGAACAGCACCAGGGAGCTGATGGCGTAGATTGCTACGTGCCAGATGGCATCGACGGCGGCCACGGCCGAGTCGCGCAGCGAGTTGCCGGTCTGCATGATGCGCTGGGCAATACGCCCGGCGAAATCGTTCTGGAAGAAGTTCAGGCTCTGCTTGAGTACATAGCTGTGATTCTGCCAGCGGATCAGGCTGGTCATGCCGGGGCTGATGGTCTGGTGCACCAGCAAATCGTGCAGGGCACCGAAGATCGGGCGCAGCAGCAAGGCAACCACGGCCATCCAGATCAACTCGGTGGCGTGGATCTGGAAGAAGTTGGCCGGCGGCGTGCCTTGGGCCAGGTCGATGATGCGGCTCAGGTAGCTGAACAGCGCCACTTCAATCAGCGCGCCGATCAGGCCCACCACCAACAGCGCGGCAAAACACGGCCACACCTGGCGCAGGTAATAGAGGTAGAAGGGTAGGACTTTATCCGGAGGTGCCGCGCTGGGAGCGTCGCGGAAGATGTCGATCAGTTGTTCAAAACGACGATAGAGCATTAGGTCTGACGCCCGCCGGGCGGGCTCTCCTTGTTAAAGACGCGCGCAGCTTTGTGGGCGGCGCGCGCAACTCCCTGTGAACCTTAGTCGATGCGCTTGGCCGACTTGATCAGGACAGGGTCGATAGGCACGTTTTGCATGCCTTGTTTGGTAGTGGTTTGCGAGTTGACGATGATATCGACCACGTCCATGCCCTTGACCACTTTGGCGAACACCGCGTAGCCCGCATCGCGGCCTGGGTCGAGGAAGGCGTTGTCGGCCACGTTGATAAAGAACTGGCTGGTGGCCGAGTTCGGATTGCTGGTGCGGGCCATGGACAAGGTGCCGCGCACGTTATGCAAGCCGTTGCTGGCTTCGTTCTTGATCGGCGCTTCAGTAGGCTTTTGCGACATCTGCTGGGTGAACCCGCCACCTTGCACCATAAAACCCGGGATCACCCGATGAAAAATGGTGTTGGTGTAGAAGCCCTTGTCGACGTAGGACAGGAAGTTCTCGGTACTGATCGGCGCCTTGACCGGATCCAGTTCGATTTCGATGTCGCCATTGGTGGTGGAGATCAATACGTGTGGTGCCTTGGCCGGCGTGGCCGCCATCAGGTTGGCAGCAAACAGAACAGAACCGGCAAAAACGGCGATTTTTTTCAGCATGGGTCAGTGATCCTGGGAAGTGGTTTCGACTGTCTTGAGAAAATCGAGCAGGGTTGTGTTGAAGGTTTCGGGTTGGTCCAGCGGTGTCGCGTGACGCGAATCCTCGATCACCACCAACCGCGCATCAGGCAGCAGTTTTACATAGATTTCTTTTTGCGCCACTGGGGTGTAGTCGTGGTCGGCGCTGATGACCAGGGTTGGACAGGCGATTCTGTAAAGTCGTTCCTGTACGCCCCAGCCCACAATGGCATCGAAGCTGGCGAGGTAAGCACGTTTGTCGTTTCTTGCCCAGCGTTCGCGCATTTTGCGCCGCAGGTCGGCCTGTGCGGGTTTGGGGAACAACCGGTCGCCGAGTGCCTTGCCGATGGTATTCAAGCTGAGCACGCGGGCCAGGCCCCAGCGCTTGGCCCATTGCCAATAGTCATTGGCGCTGCGCACCTTGACCTCGGGCGCGCTGTTGACGATACACAGGCTCTTGAGCAACTGCGGTTGGTCGACCGCCAGTTGAAAGGCGATCATCCCGCCCATCGACAGGCCGACCACATGGGCAGCGGGCAGTTGCAGGTGTTCGATCAACGCCACCAGGTCTGCGGTAAAGCCGGCGATGCTGTAGCGCTCCCGGGGTTTGTCAGAGCGTCCGTGACCGCGCACATCCAGCAGCACCAGGCGGTAATGTCGGGACAACACGGGGATTTGCAGTTCCCAATCCTGGCAACTGGAGCCCAGGCCGTGGATCAGGATCAGTGGCACGCCGTGGCCATATTCCTCGTAATGCAGGGTGCAACCTTCATGTTCGAAATAGGCCATGGGTGAACTCCGTGTCAGGCTTGCCGGGGAGCGGCAAAGGGTGCGTCCAGCGGTGCAGTATCGAAGGTGCGCAGCAGCTCGACCAGAATCTGCGTGGCCGGGCCCAGGGGCTTGTCCTTGTTCGAGTACAGGTAGAACGTGGGGTGGCGGCTGCCGCCTTGCTCCAGGGGTAGTTGCTTGAGCAGGCCTTCCTTTAGCTCACGCTCGATCATGTGCCGGGGCAGCCAGGCAAACCCCAGGCCGCTGCCGACGAAGGCGGCGGCGGTGGCCAGGCTGCCCACGGTCCAGCGCTGCTCGGCGCCGAGCCAGCCGACGTCCCGCGGTTGCTGGCGACCGGAGTCGCGGATCACCACCTGCATCTGGCTTTCCAGGTCCTGGAAGCTCAGTTCGCGGTTGAGCCGGTGCAACGGGTGTTCAGGGTGGGCCACGGCGACAAATTCCACGTCGCTCATTTCCGTGCCCAGGTAGCCGGGAATGCTGAAACCGCTGATCGCCAGGTCGGCCACGCCTTCAATCAGCAGCTCCTCGACACCCGACAGCACTTCTTCGCGCAGGCGCACGCGGCAGCCCCGGCTTTGCGGCATAAAGGCGGTGAGGGCGCGCACCAGGCGGGCGTTGGGGTAGGCGGCATCGACCACCAGGCGTACTTCGGCCTCCCAGCCTTGTTCCATATGATGGGCCAGGTCTTCCAACTGGCTGGCGTTTTTGACCAGTTGCCGGGAGCGGCGCAACAGCACCTCGCCGGCCTCGGTGAGCACGGCCTTGCGCCCGTCGATGCGCAACAGAGGCACGCCCAACTGGTCTTGCATGCGGGCCACGGTGTAGCTCACCGAGGATTGCGAGCGGTGCAGCACTTCGGCTGCCTGGGCGAAGCCGCCATGGTCAACCACGGCTTGCAACGTGCGCCATTGATCAAGGGTCACGCGGGGCGCTTTCAAGATGAGCTCCTCTTGTCCTAAGCTGGCGGTCCTTATTGGAGACTGCCGAATGAGAAAATTCTGTTGTGTATTGCTGGCACTGTTGCCGTTGAGCGCGTTCGCCTATCCGATCGACGTGTCAAAGTCGATCAAGGGGGTCAGCATCGACTACAACGCTTCCGATGTTGACGGTGATATCAGCTCCATCCAGCTCAGTAACTACGGCAGCAACGACGCTGCGTGTACGGTCGCGTTTACCAATGGCCCGGAGCCAGCGCGGGTGCGCAAGGTCACGGTCCCTGCCGGGAAAAGCACCAACACTACGGTCAAGTTCAGCCGCGCGATTATCAAGATGCGGATCAAACTGACCTGCGAACCCAAATAATTCGCTGCGGGGCCTTGGCCATGCCCCGCTTATAAACAACTTTATAGATGGGTTATAGCAGTTTTTTGCGCTTTTTTATCGAATTGGCTCTGTTTAACCTTCACTCCATCGACTTACAGCAATTACCGATGGAGCTTACAAAGCCATGTCTAACGTTCTGATCATCGAAAGCAGCGCCCGCCAGCAGGATTCTATTTCCCGCCAACTGACCCAACAGTTCATCAGCCAATGGCAGGCGGCCCATCCGGCCGATCAGATCACCGTGCGCGACCTGGCCGTCAACCCAGTGCCGCACCTGGACGCCAACCTGTTGGGCGGCTGGATGAAGCCGGCCGAGCAGCGCAGCGCCGATGAGCAGGCGTCCCTGGAGCGCTCCAACCACCTGACCGACGAACTGCTGGCCGCTGACGTGCTGGTGATGGCCGCGCCGATGTACAACTTTGCCATCCCCAGTACCCTCAAGGCCTGGCTTGACCATGTGTTGCGGGCCGGGGTGACTTTCAAGTACACCGCCACCGGTCCCCAGGGCCTGTTGACCGGCAAGCGCGCGTTTGTGCTGACCGCCCGTGGTGGCATCCACACCGGCGCGAGCAGCGATCATCAGGAACCGTATCTGCGCCAGGTCATGGGTTTTATCGGGATCCATGATGTGACCTTTATCCACGCCGAAGGGGTGAACCTGGGTGGCGACTTCCAGGAAAAGGGCTTGAACCACGCCAAGGCCCTGCTGGCACAGGTTGCCTGACGCGTTAATCGCCAGATAATCGCACGGTGTTTTTATAGCCCCACGCAACCCTTCAAGTACGCGTATCGAACCTCCCTTTGCACTTGTTGCTCCTGAGTGCTCCTGCCCGACTGCCGCTTTAGCGAGGTCGGGTTTTTTTTGCGCCGAGTTTCGCCCCGCCGTGAAAGACGCTAATGTCGCGCCCATTCGAATATGAGGCACACATGGGCTACTTACTGATTGTCACGCTGATCCAGGCGTTTTCCTTCAGCCTGATCGGCGAATACCTGGCGGGTCATGTCGACAGCTATTTCGCCGTGCTGGTGCGCGTGCTGCTGGCCGGGCTGGTGTTTATCCCCCTGACCCGCTGGCGCTCGGTGGAGCCTGCGTTCATGCGCGGCATGCTGCTGATCGGCGCGTTGCAGTTCGGCGTGACGTACGTGTGTCTGTATTTGAGCTTCCGCGTGTTGACGGTGCCGGAGGTGTTGCTGTTCACCATCCTCACGCCGTTGCATGTGACGTTGATCGAAGACGCGTTGAACCGGCGCTTCAACCCCTGGGCGCTGATTGCCGCGCTGGTGGCGGTGGCGGGGGCGGCGGTGATCCGCTTTGACCAGATCAACCCGGACTTCTTCATGGGCTTTTTGTTGCTGCAACTGGCCAACTTCACCTACGCCGCCGGGCAGGTGCTGTACCGGCGCCTGGTGGCACGACACCCGAGCGACCTGCCGCACTACCGGCGCTTTGGCTATTTCTACCTGGGGGCATTGGCCGTGGTGTTGCCGGCGTTCCTGCTGTTCGGCAAGGCCAACTTCCTGCCTGAAGCACCGTTGCAGTGGGGTGTGTTGCTGTTTCTGGGCCTGGTCAGCACTGCGTTGGGTCTGTACTGGTGGAACAAGGGCGCCTGCCTGGTCAACGGCGGCACCCTGGCGGTGATGAACAACCTGCATGTGCCGGTGGGGCTGCTGCTCAATCTGCTGATCTGGAACCAGCATGAGCCGCTGGGGCGCCTGTTCCTGGGCGGGGCGGTGATTGTGGCGGCGGTGTGGATCAGCCGGTTGGGGATTCGCCCGGCGCCGCTCAGCCGGCAATGATCGTTCCCAAAGGTGGGAGCGGGCTTGCCCGCGATAGCGGACGATCAGTAACAGATGTGTTGACTGACCCACCGCTATCGCGGGCAAGCCCGCTCCCACAGGGGCGCTGCTTCGCGCCTGGTTAGAGCGTAGCCTTCTCCGGCACCGGCAAATGACTGGCACCCAACACCGCCGGCAGTACTCCGGCCCGCAGGTCATTACCACTCGGCTGCTGATACAGGCTCAAACCAAACTCCGGCAGCACCGCCAGTAAGTAGTCAAAAATATCCCCCTGGATCCGCTCGTAATCCGCCCACGCCGTGGTGCGGGTAAAGCAGTAGATTTCCAGGGGCACACCCTGGGAGGTGGTCTGCATCTGGCGCACCATGCAGGTCATGTTCGGTTGGATATCCGGATGGCTCTTCAGATAAGCCAGGGCATAGGCGCGGAAGGTGCCCAGGTTGGTCATGCGCCGGCGGTTGGCCGACAACTGCGCGCTGTGGCCCTGGGCTTCGTTCCAGGCCTTCAATTCTGCCTGTTTGCGGCTGATGTAGTCGGTCAGCAGGTGGACCTGGGTCATCCGCACTTCTTCATCATCACGCAGGAAGCGCACGCCGGCCGCGTCGATAAACAGGCTGCGCTTGATCCGCCGCCCGCCCGAGGCCTGCATGCCGCGCCAGTTCTTGAACGATTCGGACATCAGGCGCCAAGTGGGGATCGAGACGATGGTCTTGTCGAAGTTCTGCACCTTGACCGTATGCAAGGTGATGTCCACCACATCGCCATCGGCGCCGACCTGGGGCATTTCGATCCAGTCGCCGACCCGCAGCATGTCGTTGCTGGTCAATTGCACACTGGCGACAAATGACAGCAGCGTGTCCTTGTACACCAACAGGATCACCGCCGACATCGCACCCAGCCCTGACAGCAGCAACAGCGGCGAGCGGTCGATCAAGGTTGCAACGATGATGATCGCGCCAAACACGAACAGCACCATTTTCGCCAGTTGCACATAGCCCTTGATCGAGCGCGTGCGGGCATGTTCGGTGCGTGCGTAGATATCCAGCAGGGCGTTGAGCAGGGCGCTCATGGCCAATACCTGGAACAGAATGGTGAACGCCAGCGCCACGTTGCCGATAAACAGCGTGCTGGTCTTGCTCAATTCCGGAACCAGGTGCAGGCCGAACTGGATCACCAGCGACGGCGTCATCTGGGCCAGGCGGTGGAAGACTTTGTTATGGCGCAGGTCATTGAGCCAATGCAGGGCAGGTTGGCGGCCGAGCAACTTGACCGCATGCAGGATCAGGTAGCGTGCCACCCGTCCGACCAGCAGGGCCACCACCAGCAGCACCAGCAAAGCCAGGCTTGAATGCAGTAGCGGATGTTGGTCCAGGGCACCCCAGAGGTCTTGGACGTTGAGCCAGAGCTGTTTGATATCCATGGTTTAACGCGATTCTTCTGTAAGACATGACGGGGCGATTAGAGCATTTTAGTGCTGCAAAGTTGTGCAGGCAGACAAATCACCTGACAAAAAACCATCTGTTTGGCCCACTTCGCGTAAAGAAACTCGGCCTGAGCGCCCGAAACCGTTACCCTATGCAGCTGATTTTTTGTATTTCTTCGAGGTAGCACCCGTGTTTTCCCAATTCGCCCTGCACGAACGCCTGCTCAAAGCCGTGGCCGAGCTTAAATTTGTCGAGCCTACGCCTGTGCAAGCAGCGGCCATCCCGCTCGCGCTCGAAGGGCGTGACCTGCGGGTGACGGCTCAAACCGGGAGTGGCAAGACCGCCGCTTTCGTCCTGCCGATCCTCAACCGTCTGATCGGCCCGGCCAAGATCCGCGTCAGCATCAAGACCCTGATCCTGCTGCCTACCCGTGAGCTGGCCCAGCAGACCTTGAAGGAAGTGGAACGCTTCTCGCAGTTCACCTTCATCAAGTCCGGCCTGATCACCGGGGGCGAAGACTTCAAGGTCCAGGCCGCCATGCTGCGCAAGGTCCCGGATATCCTGATCGGTACCCCTGGGCGGATGATCGAGCAACTGAACGCCGGCAACCTGGACCTCAAGGAAGTCGAAGTGCTGGTGCTGGACGAAGCCGACCGCATGCTCGACATGGGCTTTGCCGACGACGTGCAGCGCCTCGTCGAAGAGTGCGTCAACCGCCAGCAGACCATGCTGTTCTCTGCCACCACCGGCGGCTCGACCCTGCGCGAGATGGTCGCCAAGGTCCTGAACAACCCTGAGCACCTGCAGGTCAATAACGTCAGCGACCTGAACTCCACCACCCGTCAGCAGATCGTCACCGCTGACCACAATGTGCATAAAGAGCAGATTCTCAACTGGCTGCTGGCCAACGAGACCTATCAGAAAGCCATCGTGTTCACCAACACCCGTGCCATGGCCGACCGGATCTACGGGCGCCTGGTGGCGCAGGAGTACAAGGCGTTTGTGTTGCACGGTGAGAAGGACCAGAAGGACCGCAAGCTGGCGATCGACCGCCTCAAGCAGGGCGGCGTGAAGATTCTGGTAGCCACCGACGTCGCCGCCCGCGGCCTGGACGTGGAAGGCCTGGACATGGTGATCAACTTCGATATGCCGCGCAGCGGCGACGAATATGTGCACCGTATCGGCCGTACCGGGCGTGCCGGCAACGATGGCCTGGCCATCTCGCTGATCTGCCATGGCGACTGGAACCTGATGTCGAGCATCGAGCGCTACCTCAAGCAGTCGTTCGAGCGTCGCACCATCAAGGAAGTCAAAGGCACCTACACCGGGCCGAAGAAGGTCAAGGCTTCGGGCAAGGCCGTGGGCGTGAAGAAGAAAAAGGTCGACGCCAAGGGCGACAAGAAGAAAACCGGCGCCAAGTCGCCGACCAAGCGCAAGATCGCCAACCGGCCGAAGACCGACAACCTGTCGTTGGTCAGCAAGGACGGCATGGCGCCGCTCAAGCGCCGCAAGCCAGAAGCACCGGCTGCCGAGTAATACGCCAGCGCACTAAAAAACCGGACAATGTCCGGTTTTTTTATGCCCTCAGTTTTTCGCCTTGGCCGCCGCTTCCTTCAACTCCTTGAGTCGCGCCTCGATCAACTGGCACTTGTCGGGAAATTTCGCACTTTCGGTGTCCAGGTCCATCTGCTGCAGCTCGTCGTTGATTTCCTTGGCCTTGGTCGGGTTCTGCTGGGTGAGGGTGCTGACTTCCTTGGCCAGTTGTTCGCGTTTTTCCGTGGCTTCTTCCGGGGTACAGGCCCAGGCGGGCAGGGCGCTCAACAGGGCGGCGGCGACAGCCAGTTGCATCAGGGTTTTCATGGGGTAGACCTCCTTGGCGGTGATACCCGGTTGAGAGGGCTGGCCTGTGAAAAGTTCAGTGCAATCACGCCTGTCTACCCGGCTGAACGCCCGCAGCCCCCACAGGTCACAACTTTTGAAGGCACCCAGTCGGTGTGCCGGCAGGAGGATTCAGGATGAGCACTTACAATTGGGATCTGATCGAACGTCTGTTGCATGAAGTACAGAACGGCGAGGGCAGCTTTGCCCCGCGCAAATATGCCGAACAGGAAGCGGCCGATAAGGCCACGGCCGGCGAGTTCACTGGCGATCTGGATGCGTTGAAAAAGACCGCTGCCGATTACGAGGCGCTGTTGTTCAAGCGCGGTTTTATCGAGTCCCGG
The DNA here is from genome assembly GCF_012985595.1 of Pseudomonas sp. WS 5411. Classification (NCBI taxonomy): domain Bacteria; kingdom Pseudomonadati; phylum Pseudomonadota; class Gammaproteobacteria; order Pseudomonadales; family Pseudomonadaceae; genus Pseudomonas; species Pseudomonas sp. WS 5411. The sequence goes on along the minus strand of NZ_JAARMC010000006.1, from coordinate 108,308 downwards.
CCTGAAGACGAGGGCGGCAACGGCGAGAATTTCATTTTGACGCCCTTGGGCGCGCAGCTGCTGGCATTGATCGACAGCGCCATCCCGGGTAACGATCACCCGCGCCAAGTGCTCGACGAGCAGGCCGACGCGCTGGACCCGGCGACGTTCGAGATGGTGGCGGCCAAGGCGCAAATCGCCTGAACCGGCTGCAACTGTCAAATCGGTAATCTTGTACAGCCCCGGGCAACCGGGTGTGCTGGCGGGCATCTGTCTATCGGCCAGGCCGCAGTCAATATCACCGGTAGAGTGCCACACCGAGCTGACCTTCCTGGGCGTGTGCCTGTGCTTCTGAGGGAGGTGTAGACGTCTAGGCCGGGCTGCCCTTGAGGCACTTGAGTGCCTGGAAATCGCTGCGCACCTTAGCGATTTTCTGCACCAGCTTCTGGCGTTGTTGCACCGTGCTTTCGGCCATCACGTCCACCAGTAGACTGCGGGCTGCGGCTTCGGTCTGGGCATAGGCTTGGCGATAGTCCGCGGTCCACAGGCTTTCACGGTCCACCAGCAACTGCTCCATCTTGCGTGGGAAGTCGCTGCTGGCCCGTTGATTGACTGCGGCGATGAACTGCGCCTGCCAATGGGCGCGGTTGCCGATCCATTGCTGGTTCTGCGCGCCGAGGGCAGTGGACCAGGCCAGCACACGCTCTTGCTGGCTGGCGCTCAGTGGGCCTAGCCAGGCATCCAGGCGCTTGCTCATGCGCTCGCTACGCTCCTTGATCTGTTGCTCCAGGGGCGGCTTGAGGTATTCGTCCTGGCGTTTGCCCAGGTCCTTGGTCAGCGCGGCATCCATCTCGCGCACTTGCTGCTCATCCAGCCCGCGCAGCAACTCGATGGCTGATGGGGTGATTTGCCGGGCGACGTCGGCGATTGCTTGCTTGGCTTCAAGGGCGTGGGCTTGCAGGGCGGCGTCACTGACCTGGTGGCTGTCAACCATCTGCTGCAGGCGGTCGAGCCAGTCCAGGTAGCCAGGTAATTGGGTGGTGCAGTGCCAGGCCAGGTGTTCCTTGAGCGTTTCGTTGAACCAGCTTTTCTGCCCGGCGTTCATGTCCAGGTAGTCGTTGAGGGTCCAGGGGATGATCACGTCGAGATTGCGATAGGCCAGGCCCACGCGGTTGCAGCCGGCAAGCAGGACGCTCAGGACCAGTAAAGCAGCCAGGATTCTTAACCGACGCAGCATGGGCGAGTCCTTGCGCAGACCAGGGATGTTCATCTGAACCCGCCGGGGGCGTGACAGTTCAGCCCATCAATAAAACGACCGCTCGGCCTTTAGGGTCAACAGGCCATCACATTGCGAATTGTGTCCAGAGTAGGCTGAGCAGTCGCTGCCGTTGAGGTTGGAGTCGCTGTAGATCAGGTCCAGGTCCATGCCCATCCACGGTCGGGAGAATTTCACCGACCAGTCGCTGAAACTGCGGATCGAGCCGCCCTCCACCGAGGCCGGGGCGCCCAACTGATGAGTGGTGTACTTCATGCTCACGCCAATGCCAAACGGCTGGGTGCCGCCCAGGTCGGCAAACAGGGTGCTGTCGCGGCGGTCGGGGTCGTTGCCCAGTGACACACCAAACCGATTGCCCAGCAGGTTCAGGCCGCCGTAGAACTCCTGGCTGTCGAGGGGGCTCAGCTTGGGGTAGCTGTAGTGAATCATCCCCAGTTCATAGCCCAGGGTCTGGTCGAACGGGCGCTTGAAGCCCATGTAGGAATCGACTTCCAGTTTGCTCGCGGGCGACAGGCCCATGCTCGGAGAGAACTGGCCGAAGTACAGGCCGCTGGCGTGGCTCAGGTCGAGGCCGCCGTGAAACGAGTTGCTGCCCGGTGTGGTGGGTTTGACCAGGCCCTGGGCCATGCTGCGGCCGGGCGTGGTGCCCAGTTTCAAGTCGAAGTCGCCCAGTTCGCGCTGGAAAACCTGCGCTTCGGCGAGGGGGCTGGCAAGCAGGGCGCTGACCAGAAAAATACAGGGTTTGAGCACGCTTCACTCCATGAAAAGCGAGGAGCAGTAACGGGAGAAATCGGGCAAATACCCGTTCTAGACGTGTGCAAGCATACCGGCGAAAGTCAGGTATTGAGACCCGTTCGTCGATTGGCGTGGTTGAATGTGTGTCGGGGGGATGTTGCTGGCTCTAGTCCTAGCGCCTTGATAGGCAAGGCGCTTAGGGACCAGGTGGGCTGCGTAGGCGGCTTGCGCGCTTACTTCTTACCCAGGGTGATCTGCTTGGACGGGCCGAATGTCTGGCCGCTCACGCCCTTGGCGATCTGCTGGATTTCGCCACCGGACTTGAGGAACGCGGCGATTTGGTTGTTGATCGATTCGCTGGTTTCAACGGCGGGAGCTGGCTTTGCTTTGCTGTTGGATGCTTTTACGCGCATGGCGGCCACTAACCTGTAGAAAATTAACTTGGCCAGGCATCGTACATGAAATGCTTGACAATTGCTTGGTAAATATCTCCCAGGAATAAGCTGCGCTATTATAAAAGCCCGAAGTTGGTCTTTGGTCGAAGGCCCTAACTCGCTGTTTTAAATAGAAACCGTGGGTAAAAATAGCACCTGGCCATTGCTGCACGGCGGCAGCTTGACCTGACGAGCGGGGCAATTGTCGGCAAGTGCCCGGCAAACCCGCGATTTTTCAGGGTTGCGCGCCTGGACACGGGACCGCCGCCTTCAACTCGGGTAGAATGCCGCCCACGCAATGAGGGTATTGGAAATGGCTTTAGTCGGGCGCTACAACAGTTTGCAAGTGGTTAAACACACTAACTTTGGTTTGTATCTGGACGGTGAACAAGAGGGCGAAATCCTCTTGCCCAATCGTTATATTCCCAAAGATATTCCCAGTGAAGATGAAGACTGGCTTAACGTTTTTATTTATCTGGACAGCGATGACAAACTTATCGCGACCACTGAAAAACCAAAAGTGCAGGTGGGCGAGTTCGCCAGCCTGAAAGTGGTTGAAGTCAACAGCATCGGGGTGTTCCTCGACTGGGGCCTGCCCAAGGACCTGCTGCTGCCGTATTCCGAAGAAAAACGCCAGCTGACCGCCGGTGAATACTGTGTGGTGCACGTCTACCTCGACAAACACACCAAGCGCATCACCGCCACCGCGCGCCTGGACCGTTACCTGGACAAGACGCCGGCCAACTACACCGTGGGCCAGGAAGTCGACTTGCTGGTTGCCGAAGCCACTGATATGGGCTTCAAGGCAATCATCAATAACAAGCACTGGGGCCTGATCCACAAGAACGAAGTGTTCAAGTTCCTGCGTCCGGGCAAGGAAGAGAAGGGCTTCATCAAGGAAATCCGCGCCGACGGCAATATCAGCCTGAGCCTGCAGCCGGTCGGCGAGCAAGCGGCGTCCAGCCTGAACTCGAAGATCCTCGCCAAGTTGCGTGAAAACAACGGCAGCCTGCCGGTCAGCGACAAGAGTGACCCGACCGTGATCAGCAACTTGTTTGGCGTGAGCAAGGGCAACTTCAAGAAGGCCATTGGTGCGCTGTACAAGCAGGGGCAGATCGTAATTCACGCTGATCGTATTGAACTAAGCTGATTGCAACCTGCTCTTGTGTAGGCGTCGCTATCGCCGGTCAGCCGGCTCCTGCAGTGGGTCATCGCCATGAGCAAAAAAGTCGTGTTTGCTTACCTCGGTACGTTGTTGGCTTTTTTAGTGCTCGATGGCCTCTGGCTTGGGGTATTGATGGGGCCGACCTACAAGGGCCTGCTCGGGCCGCTGATGCTTGAGCAACCGCGATTGCTCCCGGCGGCGCTGTTCTACGGCCTTTATGTGTTCGGCTGCGTGGCCTTTGTAGTGTTGCCGGCGCTGGCCAGTGGCGGCTGGCAACGGGCTGCCCGCCTGGGTGCCTTGCTTGGGTTGGTCGCCTATGGCACCTACGACCTGAGCAACTGGGCGACCTTGCAAGGCTGGTCTGCGGGGCTGGCAGTGATGGACATGGCGTGGGGCACCTTTCTCACCGCGGCCTGCTGCTCGCTGGGATACTGGGCTGCGCGGCGCGTCAGCGGCTGACCGGCGCCCGGCAATCAACCTTTACCTGGGCGGGGCGTAGCAGTAGCGCTCCGGCCAGTATCAAGCCGCTGCCGGCTAACGTCAGTGCCGGCTGCAAGCCGCCGCTAAAATGGTTGCTCAACGACGCCAGCAGCGGGCCACTTAACTGGCCCAGGGCAAAACATGCCGTCAGCAGGCCGGTGCTCCGTTGTGCGCCGTGGGGCGCAACTTCCCGCGAACGTTGCATCACCAATTGCATGCAGGCCAGAAATGGCAGCCCACAGAGCAAGACACCCAGCACCAATCCCGCGCCATTGCCCCACAGACAGGCGAAGACGCCAATCGCTTGTATCCACAGGGTTGCCATCAACCAGTAGCGTGTGGTGTCGGGGTTGGGCTTGCGCAGACTGACCAGCAACACCCCCAGGGCCGCCGCCAAGCCAAAGCATGGCCAGAACAGGTCTGCCTGCCAGGCGCCCTTGAACTGCGCGCTGGCCATTTGCGACAGGAAGGTGGCCGGAATGATGTAGCCCAGGCCATACAGCAGGTAAATCCAGCCCAGATGCGCGATGCTGCCTTTACGCTCGGCAGGGGCGCTGCTTTGCGGCGCCCCCCTGTCCGGCTTGGGCAGGAACGGCAGGATCACCAGCAACATGCCCAGGGCGACCACGCCGTACACCAGCCACAGCGTTGCCGAATCCTCGCCCAACAGGTTGGAGGCCAGTGCCAACAATCCCGTCAGCAGGATCCCCAGTCCAGGCCCGGCAAACACCAGTGCCCCCAGCCGCGGGCGCCCTGCGGCAATCGCCAGCGGCTGGCTCAGGCCGGTAATCATCACCAGCACCCAGGCGCTGGCCACACCCGTGCCGAAGCGCAGCAACAGGTGCGACCAGAAGCCGTTGGCCCAGAACGACGCCAGGGTCAGCAGCACACACAACCACAACCCGCCGAGCAACCGTCCGCGTATGTGGTGATGACTGCGCGCGAACATCGAGTCCACGGCCCCCACGAAATAGCCCAGGTAGTTGGCCGCGGCAATCAGCCCGGCGGCGGTCAGGTCGATTTGCCCTTCGCTGAGCAAGTGCGGCATCTGCGGGGTGAGAGCAAAGCGGCCAATGCCCATGGCCATCATCAGGGCGATAAAACTGGCGAGTAAACGAATCAGGGGAGACATGGGCCAAATTCCAGGAAGAAGCGATGACCTCAGGCTAAGGTGGATTAGTGTTCAGTAAAAATGAATAATACTGAGTAACTTGTTCAGTTTAGGAGAAAGGTCGTGGAGTTCAGCCAACTGCGTATTTTCCAGGCCGTGGCCGAAGAGGGCTCCATCACCCGTGCTGCAGAGCGTCTGCACCGGGTGCCATCGAACCTCTCGACCCGCCTCAAGCAAATGGAAGAGCAACTGGGCGTCGAGCTGTTCGTGCGCGAGCGCCAGCGCCTGCAACTGTCGCCTGCCGGCAAGGTGCTGCTCGACTACAGCACGCGCCTTTTGGCCCTGCATGATGAAGCGCACGGTGCCGTGCAGGGTGGCCAACCGGCCGGGGATTTTGTGCTGGGCAGCATGTACAGTACCGCCGCGATCCATTTGCCGAAACTGCTGGCGCAATATCACAAGGCTTACCCCATGGTGAACCTGCAAGTGCAGTCGGCGCCCAGTGGTGAACTGCTCGAAGGCCTGATCACCGGGCGCCTGGATGCGGCGCTGGTGGATGGCCCGTTGACCCTGGCGACCCTGGACGGCGTACCGCTGTGTGAGGAGCGCCTGCTGCTGATCTGCGAGGCGGACCACCCACCGGTACGCGGCCCGCAGGATGTGGCCGGGCGCGCGGTGTTCACCTTCCGACGCAGTTGTTCCTATCGGGCGCGCCTGGAGGCGTGGTTTTCCCACGACCGTGTGGCCATGGGTCGCGCCATCGAGATCGAGTCCTATCAAGGCATGCTTGCATGTGTGATTGCCGGTTCCGGGGTTGCGTTGATGTCCGAGTCGATGCTCGACAGCCTGCCCGGCAAGGACAGCGTGTCGATCCACCCCCTGGCCGAGCCATTTGCCCACGCCACCACCTGGCTGATGTGGCGCAAAGGCATGCTCGGGGCTAATCTCAATGCATGGATTGACCTGCAGCAAGAGGGCAAGACGCGGCCTGTACAAGAGTCCCGGGCGATTGCCTGACCGCCCCGTCAGGATTTGTATCAATTCAGTAATGGTTCGTTGCGGTTTCAGGCAAGCATTACGTGGGACTTAGTACTACTATCTGTAGGAAGCAGCCACAGAATTCCAGCTGCTCGGCACTACCCTCAAAGGGGGCACCATGAAAGAAAAACTGCAAAACTGGCTGCACGACCTCGGCGTCGCACTCGGCTTGATCGAGCCACCGCTGCAACCGGTGCCAATCCGCACCGATGACGAACAGCGCCGCCCGCGTCGCAGGTAAGTCCCGAAAAGCGCTCAGACACAGGGTTTGAGCGCGGTTGTAGGACCACGCAACACCGCAGATTCGATGTGGGAGCGGGCTTGCTCGCGATTACGGTAAATCAGTCACTGAAAGTTTGACTGACCTACCGTAATCGCGGGCAAGCCCGCTCCCACTTTTTGTTTGGTGTTTCAGATAAAAAACGGGTGCGACAACCGACATCGCACCCGCTCAAGCCAGCTTCACTCAGGCAGCATCGGCCGCCGCCACCTCTAGCCGACGCGACAGCAGACTCACCAGCACAAAACTCACCACACTCACGCCCAGGCTGTAATAGATCGGCGTGTTTGCCTCCAAGCCATCCTTGACCATAAACACCAGTGACGTGACAAACCCCAATGCCATGGCGCTGATCGCACCCGCCGTCGTAGCGCGTTTCCAGTAAATCGCCCCGATCAATGGGATCAGCATGCCGCCGACCAGCAGGTTATAGGCCAGGGTCAGTGCGCTGATCACGTCGGTGACTATCAAGGCGATACCCAGCACGGCCATCCCAGTCAGCAGGGTGAACAAGCGGTTGATGTTCAGGCTCGACTGCTTGCCGCCGCGCAGGCGCGGCAGCAGGTCTTCGGTCAGCACGGTGGACGCGGCGAGCAGGCCGGCGCTGGCGGTGGACATCATCGCCGCCAGGGCCGCCGCGATCACCAGGCCGCGCAGGCCATCGGGCAACGACAGTTTGACGATGGCGGCGAAGGCGTTGTTGACGTTGTCCAGGTCCGGGATCAGCACATGGGCGGCCATGCCGATCAGGGCGCAGGCCAGGCCGTAGAGGATGCAGTAGAAGCCGGCGAAGGTTCCTGCGTACTGGGCGACTTTTGCGTCACGGGCGGTAAACACCCGTTGCCAGATGTCCTGGCCGATCAGGATGCCGAAAAAGTAGATCATGAAGTAGGTGATGATGGTGTCCCAGCCGATGCTGGTGAAGCTGAAACTGGCCGCCGGCAGTTTGGCCACCAGTTCATCCCAGCCGCCTACGCGGTACAGGCAGATCGGCAGCAGGATAAACATCAGGCCGACGGTCTTGATCACAAACTGCACGATATCGGTTAGCGTCAGCGACCACATGCCGCCAATGGTCGAATACACCAGCACCACGCCACCACCCAGCAGGATGGCGGCCCAGAACGGCAGGTCAAACATCACTTGCAATACGGTGCCGATCCCCAGGGTCGAGGTCACCGCCAGCATCAGCGCATAGGCCAGCATGATCAGCCCGCTGGCCTGGCGGGCCGTGGGGTTGTAGCGCTGCTCCAGGACCTGGGTCACGGTGAAGATTTTCAGCTTGAGCAAGGGTTTTGCGAGAAACAGGTTCAGCGCAATGATCCCCGTGCCCAGCGCCGCGCAGAGCCAGAACCCGGAAATACCATGCACATAACCCAGGCGCACGCTGCCCACTGTGGACGCGCCGCCCAGCACCGTTGCGGCCATGGTGCCCATGTACAGGGTCGGCCCCAGGTTGCGCCCGGCGACTAGATAGTCTTCATGGGTCTTGGCCCGGCGCATGCCGAAATAGCCGAGCACGAGCATGCCGGCGGCGTAGATAAGTACGACGAATAGATCCAGAGCCATGGTGGCGCCTCTCCAGTTATTGTTTTTATGGACTAATCAGGTGACGCGCTACATCAACGGTGCGTGACTCCAGGCAGCACGCAGAGCATTTCGTACAGCAGGTTGGCGCCCAGCAACGAGGTGTTGCCGGTGGTGTCGTAGGGCGGCGAAACCTCCACCAGATCACAACCAATCAGGTCCAGGCCCTGGCAGCCCCGGATGATCTCGATCGCCTGTATGGTGGTCAGCCCGCCGATTTCCGGGGTGCCGGTGCCGGGCGCCCAGGCCGGGTCGATGCCGTCGATGTCGAAACTCAGGTACACCGGGCCGCCGCCGACCTTTTCCCGGACTTCGGCCATCAACGGCGCGAGGGAGTGGTGCCAGCATTCTTCGGCCTGGACCACGCGGAACCCCTGTTTGCGGCTCCAATTGAAGTCTTCGGCGGTATAGCCCTGGGCGCGCAGGCCGATTTGCACCACACGGTCGCAATCGAGCAGGCCCTCTTCGACGGCCCGGCGGAAGGTGGTGCCGTGGGCGATTTTCTCGCCGAACATATGGTCGTTGACGTCGGCGTGGGCATCGATATGCACCAGCCCGACCTTGCCGTGTTTCTTGTGGATCGCCCGCAGGATCGGCAGGGTGATGGTGTGGTCGCCGCCCAGGGTCAGCGGGATTACGTTATGGCCGAGGATCTCATCGTAGGCTTCTTCGATAATGCGCACGGCGTCCAGCAGGTTGAAGGTGTTGATCGCCACGTCGCCGATGTCGGCCACCGACAGCGAGTCGAACGGCGCAGCGCCGGTGGCCATGTTGTAGGGGCGGATCATCACCGACTCAGCGCGGATTTCACGCGGCCCGAAGCGGGTGCCGGCGCGCAGCGAGGTGCCGATATCCAGGGGCACGCCGACAAATGCCGCATCCAGGCCGGCGGCGGTTTGCAGGTGGGGCAGGCGCATCATGGTGGCGATGCCGGCAAAGCGCGGCATTTCGTTGCCGCCCAGTGGTTGGTGAAAGATCTTGTCCACGGCAGTGCCTCATCGTTGTTGTGGTTATCAGAGGCCGATTCTGCGAAATGCCCGGCAACGGAAGAATCGCTGTGGGGAAATACTTAGTTCAGATTTTTCTAAACTAATGCCTGGGGTAGACTCCACCGGTTTGCGAAACCTGTTCCCTGTCCGCCGACTTTTTGCCTGGAGCGTCCATGGCCAATGCCTTGCCCGACCTGAAATTGCTGCGCATCTTCGTCAGCGTCGTGCGCCACCAGGGGTTTGCCAATGCCCAGCATGAGCTCAACCTGTCGACGTCGGCCATCAGCACCTATATGAGCCAACTGGAAGGCGCGTTGGGCCTGGTGCTGTGCCATCGCGGGCGTGGCGGGTTCAGCCTGACCAGCAAGGGCGAGTTGTTTCACCAGGAAACCTTGCGCCTGCTGGGCGAACTGGAGGGCTTCGAGCAATACGCGGCGGCGCTCAAGGGCGAACTGCGCGGCACGCTCAAACTGGGTGTGCTCGACTCCACGGTCAGCGACAAGGCCCTGCCATTTGCCGAAGTCATCGGCGCCTACAGCCTTGAGCACCCGGCGGTGCATCTGCACTTATCGGTGATGAGCCCCTACGAGCTGCAACTGGGGGTGCAGGACAATCGCCTGGACCTGGCCATCGGCGCCTTCTCCAACCGCATGAGCGGCTTGGTCTACATGCCGCTGTACCGCGAACAACACTGGCTCTATTGCAGCTCGCGGCATCCGCTGTTCAGCGAGCGACGCATTCCGGAGCAGGTGATTACCCAGCAACGCATGGTCGGGCGCGGTTACTGGAGCCAGGCGGAACTGGCGCGCCATGGCTTCAAACACAGCGCCGCCACTGTAGAAAGTATGGAGGCGCAGTTGATCCTGGTGTTGTCCGGCGCCTACATCGGCTACTTGCCCGAGCACTACGCCCAGGCCTGGGCCGACAAGGGCGACTTGCGGGTGCTGCTGCCGGCGACCTTTGGCTACCAGGCGCCGTTTTCGCTGATCATGCGCCGTGGGCGCAGCCGCGAACCGTTGATCCAGACCTTCCGCGATTTACTCAAAGCACAGCTCAATCAGGCCTGAACATGTCCAGACCCCAATGCCCCCGCTGCCTGCGGCCGACCACCCACTGCCTGTGCGCGCTGATCCCGAGCCTGCACAGCCGTACCCGGGTGTTGCTGTTGCAGCATCCCAGCGAGGTCAACCATGCGCTCAACACCGCGCGCCTCGCCGCGTTGGGCCTGGTGAATGCGCAGTTGGTAGTGGGCGAAGTATTTGAAGGCTTGCAGACCTTGCTCAATCCTCCGGGGTATCAGGCACGGCTGCTGTTTCCTGGCGAAGAGGCGCAGTCGCTGCAGACCTATGGCCCATCCGATGAGCCGTTGCTGCTGGTGGTGCCCGACGGTACCTGGCGCAAGGCGCGCAAGTTGCTGCACCTCAACCCGCTGCTGGCGGCGTTGCCACGGGTGACGCTGGCGGCGGGCGCAGTGTCCCGCTACCGGTTGCGCAAGGCACCGGGGCCGGGGGCGTTGTCGACGGTAGAGGCGATCGTGCAGGCCTTGCAGGTGCTGGAGGCGCCGCAGTCATTTGATCCGTTGTTGCGGCCGTTTGAGGCGTTGATCGACGGGCAGATTGCAGCGATGGGGGAGGAGGTGTTTCAGCGCAATCATGGGGGTGATTAGCCGGTTCACCCAGGTCCAGCTCCCCCATTGACCGCGCCGCTCAAGACATACGCGGTCGATGTAGGAGCTGGCTTGCCGGCGATGGCGCCTGCCCAAACACCGCTAACGCTCGCGCATCGCCTCCGTGCGTGCCTTCAACACCGGCTTGAGCAAGTAATCCAGCACGCTTTTCTCCCCGGTAATAATGTCCACCGTTGCCACCATCCCCGGGATGATCAGCAACGGTTTTTTATCCCCGCCCAGATGGTTCTTATCGGTGCGCACCTGGATCAGGTAGAAGCTGTTGCCCTTGTCGTCGGTAATCGTATCGGCGCCGATCAGTTCCAGTTTCGCCGCCAGTCCGCCGTAGATCGTGTAGTCATAGGCACTGAACTTGACCATCGCCTTCTGCCCCGGATGCAAGAACGCCACGTCCTGGGGCCGTACTTTGGCCTCGATCAGCAGGTTGTCTTCCAGCGGGACGATTTCCACCATGTCGCTGCCCGGCTGGACGACGCCGCCGATGGTGTTGACCTTCAATTGCTTGATCACCCCATGCACCGGGGAGACCACGGTGGTGCGGCTGACGCGGTCATCGATGGCGATGCTGGTGGCGGTGATTTTTGACAGGTCGGTGCGTTTTTCGTTGAGTTCCTTGGCCGCTTCCGAGCGGAAGGTCTGTACCGATTCGTCGATCTTGCTCTTGATCTCATTGATCGCCGATTCCGCCCGGGGGATTGCCAGGGTGGTGGCGTTCAACGAGCCGCGGATCTCCACGGCGCTGCGTTTGAGGCGCAGGATTTCCACCGGCGATACCGCGCCGGTGCCCACCAGAGGGGCCGACATGTTCATCTCTTGTTGCAGCAGCGCCAGGCTGGAGCTGAATTGGCCCTGTTTGGAGCGAAACTCCGCCAGTTCCTGGGTTTTCTGCCGCAACTGTTCACTCAAGGTCCGTTGCTCGCTGCTCAAGCGCCGCTGGCGTTGTTCAAACAGCGAGCGCTCGTCTTCAGCCACTTGCGGAGCCTTGGCGATCACTTCATCGGACAATTTGAACGGTCGCCCCTCGGCCTCGGCCGACAGGCGCTCGACCTGGGCGGTGAGGGCATACCGGTCGACTTCGCTTTCGCCCTTGTTCGAGCGGAACCGCGTGTCGTCCAGTTGCAGCAGTTTGTCGCCTTTGTCCACCATCTGCCCTTCGCGCACGTAGATCTGGGTGACGATGCCGCCTTCCAGGTTCTGGATCACTTGCACCTTGCTCGACGGGATGGCCTTGCCTTCGCCCATGGTCACTTCATCGAGAACGGCAAAGTTGGCCCACAGCAGGGCGCAGATGATCAGGCCGGCGGTCAGCCACACGATAATCCGTGAACGGCGCGGTGAGTCCTGCAGCGAAGCACCCGCCAGTTCGGGCATGAATTCGCTGTCGGCGGTTTTGCCAAAGCTCTTGAAGTAGCCCGGTGGAGCGGGAGTGGCTGACATGGTGGGGCTCCTAGACGGCGGCCGAGCCGACACGGCCCTTGCGCAGTGCATCAATCACACTTTCTTTGGGGCCGTCGGCAACGATGCGGCCGTTGTCCAGCACGATCAAACGGTCGACCAGGCTGAGCATCGAGGTACGGTGCGTGACCAACAGCAGTGTCTTGCCCTTGACCCACAGCTCCAGGCGCTGGCGCAGGGTTTCTTCGCTGCTGTTGTCCATGGCGCTGGTGGGTTCGTCCAGCAGCAGGATCGGCGGGTCGAGCAGCAACGCGCGGGCCAGCAACACCGCCTGGCGCTGGCCGCCGGACAGCAGTTGCCCGCGCTCGCCCACTGGCCGGTCGAAGCCTTGTGGGTGCTGGCGGGCCAGTTCGCTGACGCCGGTCAGTTCGGCCACTTCGAGCATCCGCGCATCGCTGATATAGCGCGCGCCCAGGGTCAGGTTATCGCGCAGGCTACCGGCCAACAGCGGCAGGTCATGGGCCACATAGCCCACTTGTTGGCGCAGGTCGGCCACATCCAGCTGGCGCAGGTCGAGGCCATCGAGCAGTAACTGGCCTTCTTCTGGCGCGTAGAAGCCCATCACCAGGCGGCCCAGGGTGCTTTTGCCCGAGCCGCTGCGGCCGATAATGCCCACGCGCTCGCCAGCCTTGAGCTGGAAACTGACCTGGCTCAGGGCCGGGGTGTTCTGCCCGGCATAGCGGAAGGTGACCTGGCTGACTTCCAGGGCGCCACTCAGTTGCGTGCGCTCCAGTGGGCGCTGCTGCGGGTCGCGCTCCTGGGGCAGGGCCATCAGCGCGTCGGTGCTGCGCATGGTCAATTGCGCCTGCTGGTAGCGGGTGATCAACCCGGCGATCTGCCCCAGCGGCGCCAATACCCGGCTGCCGAGCATGTAGGTGGCCACCAGCGCGCCGACACTGAGGCTGCCGGCGATGATGCTGTAGACCCCGGCAACAATGGTCGCCATCCCGGAAAACTGCTGGATGAACAGCGTGCCATTGGTGGCCAGCGCCGAGAGGTTGCGCGCATGGCTGTCGAGGCGGGTGAGGGCGCCGTGGGTGCTTTCCCACTGGTGCTGGCGCTCGCTTTCGGCGCTGCAGGCCTTGAGGGTTTCCAGGCCGCTGAGGGTTTCGATCAACAGCGCCTGGCGTTCGGCGCCCAGGCTCAGGCTTTTTTGCACGGTGTCGCGCAGGCGTACCTGGATCAGCATTGCAAAGCCGATGGTCAGCGGGAACGCACACAAAGGGATGATCACCAGCCAGCCGCCGAGCAGGCCGATCACCACCAGCATCAGCACGGCGAAGGGCAGGTCGATCAGGCTGGTAAGGGTCACCGCGGTGAGGAATTCGCGCAGGCCCTGGAAGTCATGGATGCTCTGGGCAAAACCGCCGATGGTGGCGGGGCGCGCCTTCATCGACATGCCGGTGATGCGCTCGAACAGGGTCGCTGACAAAATCACATCGGTCTTCTTGCCGGCGGTGTCCAGCAGATGGGCGCGCACCACCCGCAGCACCAGCTCGAACGCCGTGCCGATCAGCAGACCGATCACCAGTACCCACAAGGTCGAGGTGGCCTGGTTCGGCACCACGCGGTCGTAGGTCTGCATCACGAACAGCGGCACCATCAGGCCCAGCAGGTTGATCAGCAAACTGGCGAGAATTGCATCGCTGTACAGCCAGCGCGACAGCTTCAAGGTGTCGCGAAACCACGCCTCGACTCTTGGCACCAGCGGCGCGCGCAGGTCTTCGATTTCGTGCCGTGGCCGGGCAAACAGGGCCTGGCCGCTGTAGGCCGCGTCGAGCTCTTCGCGGCTGACCCACTGTTCGCCGCCTTCGGCTTCGCTGGGCAGGATCAGCGCCTGGCCATCCTCGCCCCAGCGCCGCAACACCGCGCAGCGGCCTTCGTTGAGCAGCAACAGCACTGGCAGGTTCAGCGCCGAGATGGCCTTCAAGTCCCGGCGCAATACCCGCGCCTGCAAGCTGGCCCGGGCCGCGGCCCGTGGCAGCAAGTCCAGGCTCAGGCGTTGTTGCGCCAAGGGCAGGCCGGCGCTCAGGCTGCTACGGCTGACGCTGCAGCCGTGCAGCTTGCAGAGGATCAGCAGGCCGTCGAGCAACGGGTCATCAAAGCTCTGGCGCGGGTCGACACCCGGGTTCAGCGGTTCCATCTGGCTCACGGCGATCTGCTCCACGTCGTTGGCTACTTCAGGTCAGGCAGGTGGGCTTCGCTTCTGACTTCCGACTGGGCAATGGCTTCGGCCGGCACCACCACGCGCTCCTTGTTCAGCAACTCGCCCATATTGGCCAGCACGCGGTACATGGAGAACTCTTCGGTGTAGCGCACTTCGGTGTAGCGCCGGTTGGCGTTGTACAGCTCGTTTTCACTGTCCAGCAGGTCCAGCAGGGTGCGTTGGCCCAGGCCGAACTGGTCCTGATAGGCCGCGCGCACGCGCTGGGTGGTTTCGGCATATTCGCGGGCGGTGGGGGTCTGGATGCGGGCGTTGTCCATGGCATGCCAGGCCAGGTTGAGGTTCTCGTTGAGCATGCGCAGGGCGTTGTTGCGGATGTCCATGGCCTGGTTGATCTTGTGCGAGTCCGACGCCAGGCGGGCTTTGTCGCTGCCGCCACGGAACAGGTTGTAGTTCATCACCACACCCACCCGCCATTCGTTGTCGTGGCCCAGGTCGCCCTGCACATTGTTATTGGCGCCCACCGCCGCCTCGGCATCGAAGCGTGGATAGAACGGCGACTTCGCCACCTCGTACTGGCTCTCGGCGGCCATCACATCGGACTGGGCCGACTTCAGATAGGGGTTGTTCTCCAGCATGCTGCGCCGGGCGCCGAGTTGGTCGCTGGGCAGCTCGCCCTTGATCGACGCCGGGCTTTCCAGTTCATCCGGCATGCGCCCAACCACGCTATAGAAGTTCGATTCGGCGTCTTGCAGGTCGACCAGTGCGGTCTGGTAGTTGTTGTCTGCCAGGGCCCGGCGGGCGGTGGACTGGTCGCGGTCGGCGGTGCTGCCGATGCCGCGCTCGGTGCGCAGGCCGATCTGGTCGGTGACGCGCAGGTGCGCCTGCAGGTTGTTCTTGGCCAATGTCAGCAGGTCGCGGCGCTTGAGCACTTCCAGGTACACCTCGACGGTGCGCAGGGCCAGGCTCTCGGCGGTGCCACGGGTGTAATAGGCGCGGGAGTTGACCACCGCCCCGGTGCGCTGCACTTCGTTGGAGGTGTTGAAACCGTCGAACAGCATCTGGCGCAGGCGCAGTTCCGACTGGGTGTAGTTGTCGGTCTCGGTGTGGTGATTGCCACCACGGGCGCGGGTGGTGCTGTTGTCGCTGTAGCCACGGCCGTAGGCGGCATTGAGGTCGAGGCTGGGGTAGAAGCCGCCTTTGGCGACTTTTACATCTTCATCGGCCGAAAGCCGGCTGTTACGGCTGGCATTCAGTTCCGGGTGAGTGTCCAGCGTGCTTTGGATCGCTTGGGTCAGCGACATTGCTTGGGTGTTGGTGCAGGCCATGGCGATCAGAATCGCGCTGCAGAGGGGGGTAAAGGCGCGCATGGGTACATCTCCCGGTGTCAGTGTTACTGGTCTGTCGCCATTTATTTGACGAATTTAGAGGGCAAACCGTCTCAGGCTTGTAACAACACAGCTAAGAACATTTGCGGGGGGACCTAAGAAGGATTTCTCATAATGTTTATGTCCAAAAAAACTTATGCGTTCTGCGCGAAGCAAGACATTGTTCAAAGCACAAGCCTTGAGTTATGTGCGCTGTGGCGTGTTTTTCGGCTCGGGGAAAGTTCAATCGCAAGTGCAAGCAGGTGATGGGGTAGCGAAAAAAGGGGCGATTTTTTGTGACGGTTTTCTGTCACTGCCTCTTTTGAAGGGCTCTCTGTAACGGGGTTGAAGCGCGGGTTGGCGGCTGATTTGAATCAGTTTTGTGCCACTTCCGGCCCCCCCGATCCACTGCACTTGTGCACGTAACCGAGGTGCCGACTACTGGGGTCGGACAGGGAGATAAGCGCATGGCCAAGTTAATCGGTGTTGTCAGCAAGGTGGTTGGGGAAGTCTTTGCCGTGGCAGGAGATGGCAGTCGCCGAAGCCTGATCGAAGGCGACCGACTGTTTGCCGGCGAGCAACTGCAGACCGGTGCGGCCGGTGCAGTCGCGGTGCAACTGACCAACGGCCAGGAGCTGACCCTGGGGCGCGACAGCAGCCTGGGCCTTTCCCCGCAATTGCTGGCTGGCCAGGCGCCGCAGATTCACGCCTCGGAAGACCTCGCACCGAGCCAGGCACAGTTGACCGATGTGCAGCAACTGCAAAAAGCCATCGCCGCCGGTGACGACCCGACCCAGACCGCTGAAGCCACGGCCGCCGGCCAAACCGGCAGCACGGCGGCAGGTGAGCTGGGCGGTGGGCACTCCTTTGTGTTGTTGACCGAAGTCGCCGGGCGGGTGGAGCCGGTCATCGGCTTTCCCACGGCAGGGTTTGGCGGGATCCCTGAGTTTCCGTTGTTCCAGGTCGCCGGCCAGCCCGATACCGGCAACGACCAGCCCGTGGTAGTGCCTCCCGACAACCCGGTGAGCCTGGGTGGGCTGGAGGTCGAGGGCGGCGAGTTGACGCTCAACGAGGCCAATCTTGCACAAGGCTCGGCCAGCAATCCGGCGGCGTTGGTGCAGACCGGTACCTTCAACGTCTCGGCGCCCGATGGCCTGCAAAGCCTGACCGTGGGCGGCATCAGCGTGGTCAGCGGCGGGGTGGCCAGCAGCTTCCCGCAAACTATCACCACCGGGCTGGGCAACACCCTGAGCATCACCGGCTACAACGCAGCCACCGGGGTGATCAGCTACAGCTACACCTTGACCGGCAATGAGGCCCATCCGTCGGGCAACGGCAGCAACAGCCTGAGTGAACAATTCGCGGTGGTCGCCACCGATAGCGATAACGACAGCGCCACCGGCTCGCTGGATATCACCCTCATCGACGACGTGCCCAAGGCGCTGGATGACAGCCATGAGGGCCGCGCTTCGGAAAGCCTGCTGACCCTCAGCGGCAACGTCCTGGATAACGACACCCAAGGTGCCGACCGCGTCGCCAGCGGCCCGATCACCGGCGGCACGTTCAGCGGTCAATACGGCACTCTGGTGCTGGCGGCTGACGGCAGCTACACCTACACGCTGAACACCGCCGACCCTGATTTTGTCGCGCTGCAGGGCGGCGGCAATGGCAGCGAAACCTTCACCTACACCCTGACCGACGCCGACGGCGACAGCAGCACCGCCAACCTGGTGCTGCAAGTGCACAACAATGATGACCCGGTGGTGATTGGCGGCATCAGCGTAAATGGCGCCGACCTGACCCTCTATGAAAAAAACCTGGTGGACGGCAGCAGCCCTGACGCTGGCGCGCTGACCCGCGCCGGCAGCCTGACCGTATCGGCCGTGGACGGCTTGCAGAACCTGTCGGTGGGCGGTATCAGCGTGGTGTCCGGCGGTGTCGCCGCCGGCTTCCCGCAATCCATCGCCACCGGCCTGGGCAATACCCTGACCATCACCGGGTTTGACCCGGCCACCGGGGTGATCAGCTACAGCTATACCCTGACGGGCACCGAGGCGCATCCGTCGGCGGGCGGGTTGAATGACCTGACCGAGAGCTTCAGCGTTATCGCCAACGACACCAACAACAGCACCGCCACCGGCACTCTGCACGTGAGTGTGGTGGACGATGTACCGACCGCTGCCGATGACGGCAATGCGCAAGTGGCCTCCGAAAGCCTGCTGACCCTGAGCGGCACGGTGTTGACCAATGACGCGCAAGGCGCCGATCGGGTCGCGTCCGGGCCGATTACGCCGGGCTCCTTCACGGGGCTTTACGGCACGTTGGAGTTGGCGGCGAATGGCACGTATGTGTACACGCTGAATACCGCCGATAGCGATTTTCTGGCATTGAATGGCGGCGGTAATGGGACTGAAACCTTTACCTATACCCTGACGGATGCCGATGGCGACACCAGCACCGCCAACCTGGTGTTGCAGGTGCATAACAATGACGACCCGGTGGTGTTGACGGGGCTTGAGGTGAATGGCGGGGAGGTTACGGTCTACGAGAAGAACCTGCCGTTGGGTAGCGCTAACGATGGGCCTGCGCTGACCCAATCCGGCACTTTCACGGTGACGGCATTGGATGGCCTGAAAAACCTGACTGTGGGCGGCATCAGCGTCGTCACCAACGGCGTCGCCGCGACCTTCCCACAATCGGAACCCACTGGCTTCGGCAACACCCTGACCATCACTGGCTACAACGCCAGCACGGGGGTGATCAGCTACAGCTACACGCTCAACGGTATCGACAGCCACCCAGCCGGCGCGGGCACAAATAGCATTAGCGAGTCGTTCGCGGTGGTTGCCACCGACAGCAACAACAGCAGTGCCAATGGTTCGCTGGACGTCAATGTGGTCGACGATGTGCCTACTGCAGTTGATGACGCCAATGCACAAGTGGCCTCGGAAAGTCTGCTGACTTTGAGCGGCAGTGTTTTGGGTAATGACGTACAAGGTGCTGACCGCATTGCCAGCGGGCCTGTCACGGCAACTACCCTCGTCGGCACCTATGGCACCTTGCAGCTGTTCGCCGATGGCAGTTATGTCTACACCCTCGACAAGACTGACCCGCAGTTCATGGCCCTGAATGGCGGTGGCAGCGGCACTGAAACCTTCACCTATCAGCTTAACGATCTCGACGGCGACACCAGCACTGCCAACCTGGTGTTGCAGGTGCATAACAACGACGACCCAGTGGTGCTGACTGGCCTGAACGTCAATGGTGGCGAAGTCACCGTCTACGAGAAAAACCTGCCGTTGGGCAGCGCTAACGATGGGCCTGCTCTGACCCAATCCGGCACTTTCACGGTGACGGCCTTGGACGGCCTGAAAAACCTGACTGTGGGCGGCATCAGCGTCGTCACCAACGGCGTCGCTGCGACCTTCCCACAATCGGAACCCACCGGCTTCGGCAACACCCTGACCATCACCGGTTACAACGCCAGCACGGGTGTGATCAGTTACAGCTACACCCTCAACGGCACCGATAGCCACCCAGCCGGCGCTGGTACTAACAGCATCAGTGAGTCGTTCGCGGTGGTTGCCACTGACACCAACAACAGCAGCGACAATGGTTCGCTGGACGTCAATGTGGTCGACGATGTGCCAAAAGCCGTCGACGACAATCCCGCAGGTATCGCCTCCGAGAGCCAGCTCATTCTTAGCGGCAGCGTGCTGGGCAATGACGTACAAGGTGCTGACCGCATAGCGACCGGGCCGGTTACGCCAACTACCATCGTGGGTACCTACGGCACTCTGCAGCTGTTCGCGGATGGCAGCTACACCTACACCCTCGACAAGACTGACCCGCAGTTCATGGCCCTGAATGGCGGCGGCAGCGGCACTGAAACCTTCACCTATCAGCTTAACGATCTCGACGGCGACACCAGCACCGCCAACCTGGTGTTGCAGGTGCATAACAACGACGACCCAGTGGTGTTGACCGGCCTGAACGTCAATGGCGGGGAAGTTACGGTTTACGAGAAAAACCTGCCGTTGGGTAGTGCTAACGATGGGCCTGCTCTGACCCAATCCGGCACCTTCACGGTGACGGCATTGGATGGCCTGAAAAACCTGACTGTGGGCGGCATCAGCGTCGTCACCAACGGCGTCGCCGCGACCTTCCCACAATCGGAACCCACTGGCTTCGGAAACACCCTGACCATCACCGGTTACAACGCCAGCACGGGTGTGATCAGTTACAGCTACACCCTCAACGGCACCGATAGCCACCCAACCGGCGCTGGTACTAACAGCATCAGTGAGTCGTTCGCGGTGGTTGCCACTGACACCAACAACAGCAGCGACAATGGTTCGCTGGACGTCAATGTGGTCGACGATGTGCCAAAAGCCGTCGACGACAATCCCGCAGGTATCGCCTCCGAGAGCCAGCTCATTCTTAGCGGCAGCGTGCTGGGCAATGACGTACAAGGTGCTGACCGCATAGCGACCGGGCCGGTTACGCCAACTACCATCGTGGGTACCTACGGCACCCTGCAACTGTTTGCCGATGGCAGTTATGTCTACACCCTCGACAAGACTGACCCGCAGTTCATGGCCCTGAATGGCGGCGGCAACGGCACCGAAACCTTCACCTATCAGCTTAACGATCTCGACGGCGACACCAGCACCGCCAACCTGGTGTTGCAGGTGCATAACAACGACGACCCAGTGGTGTTGACCGGCCTGAACGTCAATGGTGGCGAAGTCACCGTCTACGAGAAAAACCTGCCGTTGGGCAGCGCTAACGATGGGCCTGCGCTGACCCAATCCGGCACCTTCACGGTGACGGCCTTGGACGGCCTGAAAAACCTGACTGTGGGCGGGATTAGCGTCGTCACCAACGGCGTCGCCGCTACTTTTCCGCAATCGGAACCTACCGGCTTCGGCAACACCCTGACCATCACCGGCTACAACGCTAGCACCGGGGTGATCAGCTATAGCTACACCCTCAACGGTACCGATAGCCACCCAACCGGCGGGGGTACCAATAGCATTAGCGAGTCGTTCGCGGTGGTCGCCACCGACAGCAACAACAGCAGCGACAATGGTTCATTGGACGTCAATGTGGTCGACGACGTGCCAAAAGCCGTCGACGACAACCCCGCTGGTATTGCTTCTGAGAGCCAGCTCATCCTGAGCGGCAGCGTCCTCGGTAACGACGTACAAGGCGCCGACCGCATCGCCACCGGCCCGGTTACGCCCAACACCATCGTCGGTACCTACGGCACATTGCAGCTGTTCGCGGATGGCAGTTACACCTACACCCTGGACAAGACCGACCCACAATTTGCCGCCCTGAATGGCGGCGGCAACGGCACCGAAACCTTCACCTATCAGCTTAACGATCTCGACGGCGACACCAGCACCGCAAACCTGGTGTTGCAGGTGCATAACAACGACGATCCGGTGGTGTTGACCGGCCTGAACGTCAATGGTGGCGAAGTCACCGTCTACGAGAAAAACCTGCCGTTGGGCAGCGCTGACGATGGGCCAGCCTTGACTCAATCCGGCACCTTCACGGTGACCGCCTTGGACGGCCTGAAAGACCTGACTGTGGGCGGTATCAGCGTCGTCACCAACGGCGTCGCCGCGACCTTCCCACAATCGGAACCCACTGGCTTCGGAAACACCCTGACCATCACCGGTTACAACGCCAGCACCGGCGTGATCAGTTACAGCTACACCCTCAACGGCACCGATAGCCACCCAACCGGCGCTGGTACTAACAGCATCAGTGAGTCGTTCGCGGTGGTTGCCACTGACACCAACAACAGCAGCGACAATGGTTCGCTGGACGTCAATGTGGTCGACGATGTGCCTACTGCAGTTGATGACGCCAATGCACAAGTGGCCTCGGAAAGTCTGCTGACCTTGAGCGGCAGTGTTTTGGGTAATGACGTACAAGGAGCCGACCGCATCGCCACCGGCCCGGTTACGCCCAACACTATCGTCGGTACCTACGGCACATTGCAGCTGTTCGCGGATGGCAGCTACACCTACACCCTGGACAAAACTGACCCGCAATTTATCGCCCTGAATGGCGGCGGCAACGGCACCGAAACCTTCACCTATCAGCTTAACGATCTCGACGGCGACACCAGCACCGCCAACCTGGTCTTGCAGGTGCATAACAACGACGACCCAGTGGTGCTGACTGGCCTGAACGTCAATGGTGGCGAAGTCACCGTCTACGAGAAAAACCTGCCGTTGGGTAGCGCTAACGATGGGCCTGCGCTGACCCAATCCGGCACTTTCACGGTGACGGCCTTGGACGGCCTGAAAAACCTGACTGTGGGCGGCATCAGCGTCGTCACCAACGGCGTCGCTGCGACCTTCCCACAATCAGAACCCACCGGCTTCGGCAACACCCTGACCATCACTGGCTACAACGCCAGCACCGGGGTGATCAGCTACAGCTACACCCTCAACGGCACCGATAGCCACCCAGCCGGCGCGGGTGCCAATAGCATTAGCGAGTCGTTCACGGTGGTTGCCACTGACACCAACAACAGCAGCGACAATGGTTCATTGGACGTCAATGTGGTCGACGACGTGCCAAAAGCCGTCGACGACAATCCCGCAGGTATCGCCTCCGAGAGCCTGCTGACCCTGAGCGGTAGCGTGCTGGGCAACGACGTACAAGGCGCCGACCGCATCGCCACCGGCCCGGTTACGCCCAACACTATCGTCGGTACCTACGGCACATTGCAGCTGTTCGCGGATGGCAGCTACACCTACACCCTGGACAAAACTGACCCGCAATTTATCGCCCTGAATGGCGGCGGCAACGGCACCGAAACCTTCACCTATCAGCTTAATGATCTCGACGGCGACACCAGCACCGCCAACCTGGTGCTACAGGTGCATAACAACAACGACCCGGTCGTGCTCACCGGCCTGGACGTCACTGGCGGCGAGTTGACCGTCTATGAGAAAAACCTGGTTGATGGTTCCAGCCCGAACATCCCGTTGTTGACCCAGACCGGTACCTTCACGGTGACCGCCTTGGACGGCCTGAAGAACCTGACTGTGGGCGGCATCAGCGTCGTCACTAACGGCGTCGCCGCGACCTTCCCACAATCGGAACCTACCGGCTTCGGCAACACCCTGACCATCACTGGCTACAACGCCAGCACCGGGGTGGTCAGCTACCGCTACACCTTGCTCGACAATGAAGCGCACCCCAATGCCAGCGGCGATAACAGTCTGTCGGAGCAGATCACGGTCACGGCCAGCGATAACGACACCAATACTGCGACGGGTACGATCGACATCAACATCATTGATGACCTGCCCACTGCCAACCCCGACGTGCGTTCGGTGATAGAAGGCGGTGTGGTCAGCGCCAATGTGTTGGGCAATGATGTCGGCGGCGCCGATAGCCCCACATTGGCTGGCGCGGTAGTCGGGGTGCGGGCGGGCAGCAACATCGGCACCCCGGCCTCTGGCGGCCTGGGCGCTAACATCAACGGCACCTATGGTTACCTGACTCTGGATGCCAACGGCAACGCCGTGTACCACAGCAACCCCAACGCGGTGAGCCCTCCGGGGGCGGTGGACACCTTCGTCTATACCGTGCGGGATGCCGACGGTGACCTAAGCACCACCACCCTGACGATTACAGTGACCGACAGCGGCCTCAAGGCGGTGGTTGACGGCGATGTCACGGTCTACGAGAAAGCCCTGGACCTGAACCTCGACGGCCAGGACCTGGCGCCTGGCACCGTGGTCGGCAGCGACCCGACGGCCACCACGGAAACCGCCAGCGGCAACCTCGCAGATTCGGTAACCGGCGGCAGTGGTCCGCTGAGTTTCAGCCTGGTCGGCAGCGCTACCGGCACTTATGGGCAGATCCTGCTCAACCCCAACGGCACCTACACCTACACCCTGACCTCGGCACCCAAGACCTTGCCCAACAGCAACGACGGGCCGAATGTATTGACCGAGACTTTCACTTATAAGGCCACCGACCAATTGGGCAACACCACCACCAGCAGCATTGTGGTGAGCATTGTCGATGATGTGCCCAAAGTGGTGTCCAGCGCGCGTGAAGTCACGGCGACGGAGGTGGACTCCAACCTGCTGCTGATCATTGATATTTCCGGCAGCATGAACGACGCCTCGGGGGCCGGCGGCACGCGGCTTGACCTGGCCAAGGCGTCCATCACCGAGTTGCTTAACCGCTACGACGAGATGGGTGATGTGAAGGTGCAGATCGTGACCTTCAACGACAGCTCCCAGCAATTGAGCAGCCAATGGGTCAGCGTCGCCACGGCCAAGACCCTGGTCAACAACCTCACGGCGTTCAACGGCACCAACTACGACTCGGCCCTCGGCACCGCGCAGACCGCCTATGGCACCGCTGGCAAGCTGGAAGGCGCGCAGAACGTGGCGTATTTCTTCTCGGACGGTAACCCCACCACGTCCAACACCAATAATCCGAACAACCCCGGCAACGTGGTCAACCCGGAATACGGCGACGGGATCGACGCCACTGAAGAGGGCGTATGGCGGGCCTTCCTCGATGCCAACGGCATCAAGGCCTATGCCATAGGCCTGGGGGCGGGGGTCAACAGTATTTACCTGGACCCGGTGGCCTACGACGGCAGCACCCACACCAACACCAACGCGGTGGTGGTGGCCAACCTGGCGGGCCTGGATGCGGTGCTGGCCGGCACGGTACAGGGCGCGCCGGTCACCGGCAGCCTGCTGACGGACGGCTCGTTCGGCGCTGACGGTGGCTTCGTCAAAGCCCTCACGGTGGATGGCATCACCTACACCTACAATCCGGCGGCGGGGGGCTCGATGAGTGCCAACCTGCCAGGCGGCCACGGTACGTTCGACACCGTCAGCAACAGTGTCACCATCACCACCAACCAGGGCGGCACGCTGGTGGTGGACATGGACAACGGCGAGTTCCGCTACACGCCGCCGAAGCTGACCGACTCGCTGGTCACCGAAACCTTTGGCGTGACCGTCAGCGACAACGACGGCGATCTCGCGACGTCCAGCCTGGTAGTCAAGGTCAACCCGAACGTGGCGCCGGTGGCGGGTGATGACCATGTGATCACCAATATCCTGTTGAGCAATATTGTGGTGCCTGCCGAGTTGCTGCTGGCCAATGACAGCGATGCCAACCATGACAACCTGACGGCTATCCCCACCAGTTTTCCAACCGGCTGGGTGGCCAAAGGCGCGGCCTTTACCGGGACGGGGACCAGAACGCTCACCGGTACAACTGTGGGGGATGTACGTACCTCGTTTGCCGGTGATGCGGCGAACCTCACTGCAGCACTTTTGATCACCGGCAGTCTCGGCAATGTCGGTGGCGCTACGGCCGACGATCGTTTAACGGTCACGCTCAAGGCGGGTGAGACCCTCAGCCTGGATCACAACCGGCCGGTCGGCAACATCGTCATGACCTATTCGCTCAACGGTGGCAGCGAGCTCCCTCTTGCGGATGGCACGACGCTGACTGCGTTAGCGGACGGTAGCTATCAGATTCACATTACCAACACCTCCAATCCAACAGGCGGCAACCCCAATGGCACAGAAAGCTACCAGTTGGACATGAAGATCAACTACGCCGGCGCCCAGGACTACACACCGCAGTACCACGGCAACTACTCGGTCAGCGATAACCACGGCGGCAGCGACAGCGCCGCGGTAGACATCAGCTACCAGGCCGGTACGACCCTCACCGGTACCAACGGTGATGACATCATCATGGCCGGGCCCGGCAACAACACCCTCAATGGCGGCGATGGCAACGACGTGCTCACCGCCGGCACCGGCAACAACCAGATGCACGGCGGCAATGGCAATGACCTGCTGTTCAGCGGCACCGGCAATGACCTGCTCGATGGCGGGGCGGGCCTCGACACCGTCAGCTATGCCCATGCCACGGCAGGCGTGACCGTCAACCTTGGCCTGGCGACGGGGCAAATCACTGGCGGCGCCGGAACCGATACATTGATGGCTCTGGAGAACCTGGTGGGCTCCAACTTCAATGACTTCCTCACGGGCAACGGCAACAACAACCTGATCTCCGGCGGGCTGGGCAATGACACCCTCAAGGGCGAGGGGGGCGATGACATCCTGATCGGCGGCCTGGGTAACAACACCCTGACCGGTGGCCCTGGCGCCGATACCTTCCAGTACCTGACCGGCGGTAGCGGGCACGATGTCATCACCGACTTTGCGGTGGGCACCGACAAGCTCGACCTGTCGCAACTGCTGCAAGGCGAGAATGCGACGACGGCGTCCCTGGATGACTACCTGCACTTCAAGGTGGTGGGCGGTACGACCACCATCGACATCAGCGCCGTTGCAGGTGCCACGCCGAACCAGACCATCGACCTGGCCGGGGTCAACCTGGCGACCCAATACGGCGTCACGCCGGGCGCGGGCGGGTTGATTGCGGGCGGGGCGGATACGGCGACGATCATCAATGGGATGTTGAATGACCATTCGTTGAAGGTGGATACCGTGTAATCCCCTGTGGCGAGGGAGCTTGCTCCCGTTGGACTGCGTAGCAGTCCCATTCAGGGCCGCTTCGCGCCCCGACGGGAGCAAGCTCCCTCGCCACGTCTCTCGCCACAGACAGGTACTGGCCTGTGGCTTTAGCTCATTGAGTTATAAGCACCATACTTTGCGTGATATGGCCCGCCAGCGTTTGCCGGTATGATAGGCGCCCCCGCAGTCTGGATTGCGAATACGCCATGACCCTGCAATACCCAACCATCGCCGATTGCGTCGGCAACACACCTTTGGTCCGCTTGCAGCGCATGGCGGGTAACACCAGCAATACCTTGCTGCTCAAGCTCGAGGGGAATAACCCGGCGGGCTCGGTCAAGGACCGTCCGGCGCTGTCGATGATCGCCCGTGCCGAGCAGCGCGGGCAGATCAAGCCCGGCGACACCCTGATCGAAGCCACCTCCGGTAATACCGGGATTGCCCTGGCCATGGCCGCAGCGATCAAGGGCTACAAAATGATCCTGATCATGCCCGACAACGGCAGCGCCGAGCGCAAGGCCGCGATGACCGCCTATGGCGCCGAGCTGGTCCTGGTGACCCAGGAAGAGGGCATGGAAGGCGCGCGTGATCTCGCCGAGCGCATGGCCGCCGAAGGCCGTGGCCAGGTGTTGGACCAGTTCGCCAACGGTGACAACCCCGAGGCGCACTACACCAGCACCGGCCCGGAGATCTGGCGCCAGACCCAGGGCACCATCACCCATTTCGTCAGCTCCATGGGCACCACCGGCACCATCATGGGCAACTCGCGCTACCTCAAGGAGCAGAACCCGGCGATCCAGATCGTTGGCCTGCAACCGATGGAAGGCGCGGCGATCCCGGGGATCCGCCGTTGGCCCGAAGAGTACCTGCCCAAGATCTACAACGCCGCCCGCGTCGATCGCATCATCGACATGGCCCAGCGTGAAGCTGAAGACACCACCCGTCGCCTGGCCCGTGAAGAAGGCATCTTCTGCGGCGTGTCCTCCGGCGGTGCGGTTGCGGGGATGTTGCGTTTGTCTGCAGAACTGGAAAACGCGGTGATCGTCGCGATCATCTGTGACCGAGGCGACCGCTACCTGTCGACCGGCATTTTCGACGCGCCCAACTGATGGCCAAGCAAGAGCGAGGCCTGCGCTTCCAGCCCACGGGTGGCAGCCGGGCGCCCCAAGTACCGGTCGGCAAAAAGCAGCGCCTGACCATTGAGCGCCTGGCCAATGATGGCCGGGGGATCGTGTTTTTCGAAGGCCGCACCTGGTTTGTGGTGGGTGCCCTGGCCGGCGAGGAAGTCGAGGCGCGGGTGCTGGGTGCCCATGGCAAAGTGGTCGAGGCCCGCACCGAGCGGGTGTTCAAGGCCAGCGAACTGCGCCGCCCGGCGCCGTGCGTCCATGCAGGTCGTTGCGGCGGTTGCAGCCTGCAACATTTGCCCCATGGCGAACAGCTTGCCCTGAAACAGCGCATGCTCGCCGAGCAATTGTCCCGTGTCGCCGGGGTCGAGCCCCAAGAGTGGGCCGCGCCGTTGAGCGGGCCCGAGTTCGGCTATCGCCGCCGCGCCCGTGTCGCGGTGCGCTGGGACGCCAAGGCCAAGCGCCTGGACGTGGGTTTTCGCGCCGTGGCCAGCCAGGACATCGTGGCCATCGACGATTGCCCGGTGCTGGTACAGGCCTTGCAACCGATCATGCAGCGTCTGCCCAATATGTTGCGGCGCCTGAGCAAACCTCAGGCCCTGGGGCATGTCGAGTTGTTCAGCGGCTCGTCGATTGCCGTGTTGCTGCGGCATATGGCGCCGTTGTCCGACGCTGACCTGCTGGTGCTGCAGGAATTTTGCGCGTTCCATGACGCCCAGTTGTGGCTGCATGGAGAGGGCGAGCCGCAGCCGTTCGCGGCCGGGCAGGCCCTGGGCTATCGTCTGGAGCAGTGGGACCTGGAGCTGGCGTACCGGCCGGGGGATTTTGTCCAGGTCAACGCCGGGGTCAACGAAGCGATGGTGGCCCAGGCGCTGGACTGGCTGGCACCGCGCTCCGACGAACGGGTACTGGACCTGTTTTGTGGCCTGGGCAACTTTGCCTTGCCCCTGGCCCGCCAGGTGCGTGAAGTGGTGGCGGTAGAGGGCGTGCAGGCCATGGTGGACCGCGCGGCCCTCAACGCAGGCAGCAATAATTTGCATAATGTGCAGTTTTTTCAGGCCGATTTGTCCCAGCCTTTGAGTGACGCGCAATGGGCCAAAGCAGGCTTTTGTGCGGTACTCTTGGACCCACCCCGTGATGGTGCCCTGGAGGTTGTGCGCAAGCTCGCCACTCTGGGGGCTGATCGCCTGGTGTATGTGTCCTGCAATCCAGCCACGCTGGCGCGGGACACTGTCGAGTTGGTCAAGCAAGGCTACCGGCTAAAACGTGCCGGGATCCTCGATATGTTTCCGCAAACCGCGCATGTCGAGGCGATGGCGTTATTTGAAGCGAGCTAGGATGCTCGCTTAGTCCGACTGGCCTGCGTTCTCCTGGGCCTGTGACCTGCCAGGGAGTTCGCGTTACAAGGGTCAGCGATTTTGACGCGCTACAGGCGCGTCGTAGGGAAGGTAAGCAAGATGGTACAGGTGAGAGCACACCAGCCGATCAACACCGACGGCAGTATCAATCTCGAGGCATGGCTGGATCATGCCGTCAGTGTCGATCCGGCACTGGACCGTGAAGCCTTGAAAGCCGCCTGCGAGTTCGCTCGCGAGGCCGAACAGCAAGACAATGCGGCCAAGAATCTGTGGGCCGAAGGAACTTCCAGTTTCCGTACCGGGCTTGAAATCGCCGAGATCCTCGCCGACCTCAAGCTGGATCAGGACTCGCTGATCGCCGCGGTGCTCTATCGCGGCGTGCGCGAAGGGCATATTGCGTTGCCCTTGGTCAGCCAGCGTTTCGGCGCGGTGGTGGCCAAGCTGATCGACGGCGTGCTGCGCATGGCTGCGATCAGCGCCAGCCTCAGCCCGCGCCAGTCGATGGTGCTGGGCACCCAGGGCCAGGTGGAAAACCTGCGCAAGATGCTGGTGGCGATGGTCGACGACGTACGCGTGGCGCTGATCAAGCTGGCCGAACGTACCTGCGCGATCCGTGCGGTGAAAACCGCCGATGACGAAAAGCGCAACCGCGTCGCCCGCGAGGTCTTCGATATCTACGCGCCCCTGGCCCACCGCCTGGGGATCGGCCATATCAAGTGGGAGCTGGAGGACCTGTCCTTCCGCTACCTCGAACCCGATCAATACAAACAGATCGCCACCCTGCTGCATGAGCGGCGGCTGGATCGTGAGCGCTTTATCAGCGATGTGATGGGCCAGTTGCGCTCGGAGTTGCAGGCGACCGGCGTCGAAGCCGATATCAGCGGGCGCGCCAAACACATCTATTCGATCTGGCGCAAAATGCAGCGCAAGGGCCTGGCCTTCAGCCAGATCTACGACGTGCGCGCCGTACGCGTGCTGGTGCCGGAAATGCGCGATTGCTACACCGCGCTGGGCATCGTCCACACCCTGTGGCGGCATATTCCCAAGGAGTTCGACGACTACATCGCCAACCCCAAGGAAAACGGCTACCGCTCGCTGCACACGGCGGTGATCGGCCCCGAGGGCAAGGTGCTGGAAGTGCAGATCCGCACCCATGCCATGCACGAAGAAGCCGAGCTGGGGGTTTGCGCGCACTGGCGCTACAAGGGTACCGACGTCAAGGCGGGCTCCAACCAGTACGAAGAGAAAATCTCCTGGCTACGCCAAGTGCTGGAGTGGCACGAAGAACTCGGCGATATCGGCGGCCTGGCCGAACAGTTGCGGGTGGATATCGAGCCAGACCGGGTCTATATCTTCACCCCCGACGGCCACGCCATCGACCTGCCCAAGGGCGCGACACCGCTGGACTTCGCCTACCGGGTGCACACCGAGATCGGCCACAACTGCCGTGGCGCCAAGATCAACGGGCGTATCGTGCCGCTCAACTACAGCCTGCAGACCGGTGAGCAGGTCGAGATCATCACCAGCAAGCACGGCACCCCGAGCCGCGACTGGCTGAACCCGAACCTGGGCTACATCACCACGTCGCGGGCGCGGGCGAAGATTGTCCACTGGTTCAAGCTGCAGGCGCGGGACCAGAACGTCGCCGCCGGCAAGACCCTGCTCGAGCGCGAGCTGGGGCGCCTGGGCCTGCCCCAGGTGGATTTCGACAAGTTGGCCGAAAAAGCCAACATGAAGATTGCCGAAGACATGTTCGCCGCCCTCGGCGCCGGCGACCTGCGCCTGGCGCAACTGGTCAACCTGGCCCAGCAGTTGGTGGAGCCGGAGCGCGGCAGCGAACAACTGGAGCTGATTCCCCGCAAGGCCACCGGCTACAAGCCGGGCAAGCGCGGCGATATCCAGATCCAGGGCGTGGGCAACCTGATGACCCAGATGGCCGGCTGCTGCCAGCCGTTGCCGGGCGACGCGATCGTCGGCTACATCACCCAGGGCCGTGGGGTGAGCATTCACCGCCAGGATTGTGCCTCGGTGTTGCAACTGGGCGGGCGCGAGCCGGAGCGGATCATCCAGGTCAGCTGGGGCCCGGTGCCGGTGCTCACCTACCCGGTGGACATCATCATCCGCGCCTACGACCGTTCGGGGTTGCTGCGTGACGTCTCGCAAGTGCTGCTCAACGAGCGGATCAACGTACTGGCGGTCAACACCCGCTCGAACAAGGAGGACAACACCGCGTTGATGTCCCTGACCATCGAGATTCCGGGTCTGGACGCGTTGGGGCGGCTGCTGGGGCGTATCTCCCAACTGCCGAACATCATCGAGACCCGGCGTAACCGCACGCCATGAATCGCTGGATGAGTGCGGCCTGAAATGTGGGAGCGGGCTTGTGTGGGAGCTGGCTTGCCTGCGATGCAGGCGCCTCGGTCTACCCGATACCGATATGCCTGCATCGCGGGCAAGCCCGGCGCCCACATTTGCTCGGTGGTTTTCCCACTTGATCGGATAGAGAACGATGTATTCACTTGAAGACCTGCTACACCTGATGAACCGTCTGCGCGACCCGCAATACGGTTGCCCGTGGGACATCAGGCAAACCTACGCCAGTATCGTGCCTCACACCCTGGAAGAAGCCTACGAAGTCGCCGACGCCATCGAGCGTGGGGATTTTGAGCATCTGCAAGGCGAGCTGGGCGACCTGTTGTTCCAGGTGGTCTATTACAGCCAACTGGCCCGGGAAGAAGGGCGCTTCGAGTTCACCGGCGTGGTCGACAGCATCACCCGCAAGCTGATTCGCCGGCATCCCCATGTGTTCCCCACCGGCGACCTGTATGCGCCGCTGGATATCCCTCAGTTAAGCGAAGAGCAGGTCAAGGCGCGCTGGGAGCAAATCAAGGCCGAGGAGCGCGCAGAAAAATCCGCCGCCCCACAGCAACTGTCCCTGCTCGATGATGTACCCCACGCCTTGCCGTCCCTGTCCCGCGCCGCCAAATTGCAAAAGCGCGCGAGCCAGGTCGGCTTCGACTGGCCAGCGGCGCTGCCGGTGGTGGATAACGTGCGTGAAGAGCTCGATGAAGTGCTCGAAGCCATGGCCGACAACGACCCGGCAGCGATTGCCGATGAAGTCGGTGACCTGCTGTTTGCAGCGGTCAACCTGGCCCGGCACCTCAAGGTGGACCCGGAAACCGCCCTGCGCGGTGCCAATGCCAAATTCGAAAGGCGATTCCGATTTATCGAACAGGCATTGCGCGACACCCACCGTCCCATGGAAGATTGCACCCTCGAAGAGTTGGACGCCCTATGGGGCGAAGCCAAACGCCAGGAAAAGAATGTGTCCAACTGCGGTTGAGCAGTTGCCTAAGTGAGTAAGCACCATGAGCATTTCCCTTCGCGACCAGTTGCTCAAAGCAGGCCTGGTCAATCAGAAGCAGGCCAAGCAGGTCGGCAAAGACAAGCAGAAGCAGCAGCGCCTGGTTCACAAAGGCCAGGCCCAGGCCGATGACACCCAGCAGCGCCTGGCCCTGGAAGCGCAGGCCGAGAAGGTCAAGCGCGACCAGGAGCTCAACCGCCAGCAGCAGGAAAAGGTCGAGGCCAAGGCCCGTGCCGCGCAGGTCAAGCAATTGATCGAGACCTCGCGCCTGCCCAAGTTGACCACCGAGGACTACTACAACTTCGTGGACGACAAGAAGGTCAAGCGCCTGTCGGTCAACACCTTGATGCGCAACAAGCTGAGCAACGGCTCGTTGGCGATTGTCCATCACGGTGGCGGTTACGAAGTGATTCCACGGGAGGCCGCGCTGAAAATTCAGGAGCGCGCACCTGAGCGTATCGTCCAGATGAACATCCTCACCGAGACCCAGGTGCCGGATGAGGATGATCCGTACGCCGCCTATCAGATCCCTGACGACCTGATGTGGTAAGGCGTTAAAAACAACAAACCCCGCTCAAAAGGCGGGGTTTGTGTTTATAGGCACTGCGGCTGCGTGGGCCGGGTGGCTATGGGATTTCAGCGCTTCAGGCGCTTGATGCCTGGCGTCTCATTTCGAGGGTTTCGAGCTCGTTTTTATAGTTATGGGCGTCGCACTCGTTGTGAAACATACCGACCAGCAGGTCTTGTTGATGCACATCCCAGATATGAATCCCGTGGGCCAGGGCCTCGTGGGACATATGGGCATCGTCGCGTTCCGTTACTTTTACTGTCATCTGCTTGCTCCAGTCTCTGGTTGATCTGCGGCAAGGCGTCGCAGGCCTTTGTTATATATTTTGTTAGCTTGCTAAGTAAACTGACTTTGCACGCAACAATTCATTGCAGCAAACGCAACAATGCTCCAGGCCACGTAAACCGCGACATTGCGTCGCAGGGCCTGGGGTTTTATGACAAAAGCTTCATGTTCGAGTCAGGCTTTGGCCGGGTGCCAGGCCTTCCACCGCCATCCCAGGCGAGCCAGCTCCCACCTTGGAATGCACCACCTGTGGGAGCTGGCTTGCCTGCGATAACGTCAGTCGCCTCACTCCAAACGCCAGGCGAAAAAAAGCCCCGCATTTAGCGAGGCTCTTTTAAACACTCAACGATCAGCTGCCTTTCACAGCCTTGCCGTTGACCGTGCCGTCCAACAGCATGATGTTGTATTCCTTGCCGTCGGTTTCGACTTGTTGCAGGCGAACCAGCAGGTAATCCCAATCCTTGGCAAACCACATCACAGTAATGCGCTTGCTTTGCGTCGGGTCGCGCACGCGCTCAACCTTGATGGCGTCGATCTTGCCGGCCTTGGTCTCGACTTTCTCGGCACCCAGCACGCGGAAGTCATAGGTGTCGACTTCGCCGTCATCCACCACTTGGTAGCTCATGGTTTTCTTGCCGGCGGCCACGTCATGCTGCAGGGCCAACTGGTAAGTGGATTTGTCGACCATGCCACGGTTCAGCGGGATCTTCACCGCATCACCGCGATCGGTGCCGGTGACCATCTTGGCGGTCCAATCGAAGTCCAGGTCGGCTTTCTTGGCTTTACCCAGCCCACCCCGTTCAAAGTGGTAGGACTGTGGCAGCAAAGTATCCTTGTCCAGGGTCAAGGTGCTGGTTTCGGTCAGGCTGGCGATCATCATCGAGGCCTTGAAGCTGAGCTTCCAGGTACCGTCGGCGTTTTTTTCCAGGCTGCGTTCCGCAGTGCCGCTCATGGGCAACTGCTTCCAGTCGGCGGTATAGCTGGCGGAGAAAGGCTGAAGGTCTGCCGCATGCACGGCAGGCAGTGCAAACAGAGCAAAAGCGAAGAGCAGGGCGCGACGCATAAAATCTCCTAGGTACGAATCAAGTGGCCGCTGGCCGCAAGTAACTGGCCATCCAACAATGCACCCTGTTCACCGAGAACCAAGCGGCCTTCGGCAAACCAGCGAATCGCCAGCGGGTAAATCCTGTGTTCCTGGGTGTGAACCCGTTGCGCAAGGCTCTGCGCTGAGTCCGCAGACTCTACCGGAACTACTGCCTGTACGACCAGAGGCCCGCCATCGAGTTCCTCGGTGACAAAGTGCACGCTGCAGCCGTGCTCCGTATCGCCGGCCTCAAGGGCCCGTTGGTGAGTGTGTAACCCTTTGTATTTAGGCAGCAGGGAAGGGTGGATATTCAGCAGGCGCCCCTGGTAATGGCGCACGAAATCAGCGCTGAGAATGCGCATGAAACCGGCGAGGACCACGAGCTTGGGGTTGAAGGCGTCGATCAGTTCGATCAAGGCTGCATCGAAGGCCTCGCGACCGTCGAACGCCTTGTGATCCAGGGCGCGGGTGTCGATACCCGCGTCCTGGGCGCGTTGCAGGCCGTAGGCGTCGCTGCGGTTGGAAATCACCGCAGCGATGCGCACCGGGCTGTCGCCGGCGCGCGTGCTGTCGATCAGGGCCTGCAAGTTACTGCCGGTGCCGGAGAGCAGCACCACGACATCACAGGTTGCTGGCATCAGTGAGCCTTGAGGTTCTTCAGTTCAACCTGGGCAGCACCTTCGGCAGCCGTGGCGATCTGGCCGATCACCCATGGCTGCTCGCCGGCTTCACGCAGAACGTTCAGCGCGGTTTCCACGTGCTCTTGAGCCACGCAGATGACCATGCCCACGCCGCAGTTCAGCACGCGGTGCATTTCGGTCTCGTTGACGTTGCCTTTCTCTTGCAGCCAGTCGAAGACCGCCGGGCGCTGCCAGCTGGCCACGTCGACGATGGCCTGGGCGCCTTTTGGCAGTACGCGCGGGATGTTGTCCAGCAGGCCGCCACCGGTGATGTGGGCCATGGCCTTGACCGCGCCGGTGTCCTTGATCAGCTTGAGCAATGGCTTGACGTAGATGCGGGTCGGGGCCATCAGCAGGTCGGTCAGAGGCTTGCCGTCGAGCTGGGTGTTCTCGATGTCGGCGCCGGACACTTCGATGATCTTGCGGATCAGCGAGTAGCCGTTGGAGTGCGGGCCGGACGATGGCAGGGCCAGCAGGGCGTCACCGGCCGCCACCTTGGAGCCGTCGATGATCTCGGCTTTTTCCACGACGCCGACGCAGAAGCCGGCCAGGTCGTAGTCTTCGCCTTCGTACATGCCCGGCATTTCAGCGGTTTCGCCGCCGACCAGGGAGCAACCCGACAGTTCGCAGCCAGCGCCGATACCGGTGACCACTTGTGCAGCGGTCTCCACGTTGAGCTTGCCGGTGGCGTAGTAGTCGAGGAAGAACAACGGCTCGGCGCCGCATACCACCAGGTCGTTGACGCACATGGCCACCAGGTCGATGCCGATGGTGTCGTGCTTGTTCAGGTTCAGGGCCAGGCGCAGCTTGGTGCCCACGCCGTCGGTGCCGGAGACCAGCACTGGCTGCTTGTAGCCGGCCGGGATCTCGCAGAGGGCGCCGAAACCGCCCAGGCCGCCCATGACTTCGGGGCGCGCAGTGCGCTTGGCGACGCTCTTGATGCGTTCGACCAATGCTTCACCGGCGTCGATGTCTACACCGGCGTCCTTGTAGCTCAGGGAGGGTTGCTTGCTCATGATCCAGGCCTTTAGGGGGGATTCAGGGGTAACGACCGATGCGGTGGGCACAGAAGCTGAACACTTCAGGACGCCCAGCCGTTGACGGTCTGCGAAGGCGCGCGATTTTATCAGGCTTGAGGGGCAGCGGCCATCCTCGGGCCGACGGGCAGGGGCATATGGTGCTAAAAAAACCTTAATAGGCGCCGCGATCGCCTGTATTAAGGTATAGCCTTTAACCCGCTATCGTTATGACAGTACGAAAACTTACCGGGGCCTTGTGAATGTTTTGCCGGTCGCTGTGGTCACAGCCTTGCTTAACCTTCTTCACGCGGCCTGTTCCAGCCGCTTTTTTGTCGTTCGGGAATCTTTTTTCATGGGTCTGAGTAGATACTTTTTTGTTGGCTGTTTGTCGTTGGTCAGCCTGGCCAGTCATGCCGAAACCGTTAATGGTCTTTATCAAGTGCTGGAGCCGGTCAGCAGTCAGGCGCCGGAGGAGCGTGAACAAGCTACCCAGCGCGCCCTGCAGACCCTGGTAGCCCGCCTCACCGGCGACGCGAAGGCCGCCCAGGGCCCTGGCCTGGCGGCGATCCGCAAGGATCCGCAACAGATCATCAGCCAGTACGGTTACGACGCCGGCCCGCCGGAAAGCCTGCAAGTGGATTTCGATCCGGTCAGCACCGACCGCGCCCTGCGCGATGCCGGCCTGGCGTTGTGGGGCAACAATCGGCCGTCGATCCTTGGCTGGTGGCTGAGCGATTCCACTGAAGGCAGCAGCCTGGTCGGTGATGGCCAGTCGGCTGCCGAGCCGCTGCGCCGTGCGGCCCAGCATCGCGGCCTGCCTTTGCGCCTGCCGCTGGGCGATCTCGATGAGCAGATCGTCGCCACCGCACCCACTCTTGAAAGTGCCGATCCGGCCCCTCTGCGTGCGGCCTCCGAACGTTATGGCGCCGACGCCTTGCTGGCGGTGCATGCCCGTGAAGACGCGGGCCAATGGCAAGCCAAGTGGCGCCTGTGGCTGGGTGACAAAGCCGAGCAGGGCACGGTGCAGGGCGCCGATCCCGCGGCGTTGGCCGATGCCGTGCTGCTGGCAGTCAGCGAGCGCCTGGCGCCCCGTTTTGCGGTAAAGGCCGGGGTGTCCAGCGAGCAGTTGCTGCAAGTGCAGGGCATGACTCTGGAGCGCTACGCCGCCCTCGGTCATCTGCTGGAGCCGTTTGGTGCGCAGTTGCAGCGGGTGGAGGGTGACCGGATCGTCTATCGCGTCAACGGCAGCAGCGAGCAGTTGCGCAGCCAATTGAGCCTGGCCAGGTTGCAGGAAGTGCCGGCCGGTGAGGCGCTCGCGCCACAACCTGTGCCGTCGCCCGTGGCCGAAGGCGCGCAGCCGGTGGCGGTGCCGCAAGCCGAGCCTGAGCCGCAACTGCGTTTCCGTTGGTAAATGTTCTTCCTTATATAGAAGCAAATAACAGATGGAGTGGTTTATGGCGGATACGCGTCGTTGGGTGTGGCTTGGCGGGATTGTCCTGCTGTGCGTCTTGGTGTTCTTGCTGCATTCGATCCTGACGCCGTTCCTGGTCGCGTTGCTGCTGGCCTATCTGTTCGATCCCGTGGTGGATCGCCTGGAAAAGGCCGGGTTGTCGCGCACCTGGGGCGTGGTGGCGGTGTTTGCGCTGTTTACCCTGATCGTCATGGCGCTGTTGCTGGTGCTGGTGCCGATGCTGGCCAAGCAACTGTTGCGCCTGTACGAACTGGCGCCGCAAATGCTCGATTGGCTGCAGCACACGGCCATGCCCTGGGTGCAGTCCAAACTCGGCCTGGCCGATGGCTTCTGGAAGTTCGACAAGGTCAAGGCCGCGATCAGCGAGCATATGGGCCAGACCACCGATATCGTCGGGGTGATCCTCAGTCAGGCCACGGCCTCCAGCCTGGCATTGATTGGCTGGCTGACCAACCTGGTATTGATCCCGGTGGTGGCGTTCTACCTGCTGCGTGACTGGGACATCATGATGGCCAAGATCCGCAGCCTGCTGCCCCGTGATCGCGAGGAGCGCATCGTGTCCCTGGCCGGGGAGTGCCATGAGGTGCTGGGCGCCTTTGTCCGTGGGCAATTGCTGGTGATGGTGGCGCTGGGGATTATCTACGCTGGCGGGCTAATGGCGATCGGCCTGGAACTGGGCCTGTTGATCGGCATGATTGCCGGCCTCGCGGCGATTGTGCCGTACATGGGCTTTGTCATCGGGATTGGTGCGGCGCTGGTGGCTGGCCTCTTCCAGTTTGGCGGCGACTTGTACCCGATGCTGGGGATTGTCGCGGTGTTCATGGTCGGCCAGGCTCTGGAAGGCATGGTGCTGACGCCGCTGCTGGTGGGCGACCGCATCGGCCTGCATCCGGTGGCGGTGATCTTTGCGATCCTGGCGGGCGGCGAGTTGTTCGGCTTTACCGGCATCCTCCTGGCGCTGCCGGTAGCGGCGGTGATCATGGTGCTGGTGCGCCATGTGCACGATGTGTACAAGGATTCGGACGTCTATACGGGCGCCGATGACCCTCAGTTGTAAGACTGATCACAAACCCGGCTCAAGGCCGGGTTTGTTGTCTGCGGGGCTTGGCATTTAGCCATCGCGCCAAACAATCTCCAAAAAATCCAATCAGTTAACGCAAACCTTTGATTTTGCTTGTGGTCTGTTGCATTGTGCGCCCGGCGTCACGGGTATAAACTTTGCAAACTTTTCACAGAGGCCACTAACGGTTCGATTGGAGCCGTTCAGTCAGCATGAAACCGATTCAGCTGCCCCTAGGTGTGCGTCTGCGTGACGACGCTACCTTCATCAATTACTACCCAGGCGCCAATGCCGCTGCACTCGGCTATGTCGAGCGGCTCTGCGAAGCCGACGCCGGGTGGACGGAAAGCCTGATCTACCTCTGGGGCAAGGACGGCGTGGGGCGTACCCACCTGTTGCAGGCCGCCTGCCTGCGCTTTGAGCAGATGGGGGAGCCAGCGGTGTATTTGCCGTTGGCCGAGCTGCTGGACCGTGGCATCGGCATCCTCGATAACCTTGAGCAATACGAACTGGTGTGCCTGGATGACCTGCAAGCCGTTGCCGGCCGGGCGGACTGGGAAGAAGCGCTGTTCCATCTGTTCAACCGCCTGCGCGACAGC
Organism: Pseudomonas sp. WS 5411; assembly: GCF_012985595.1. Classification (NCBI taxonomy): domain Bacteria; kingdom Pseudomonadati; phylum Pseudomonadota; class Gammaproteobacteria; order Pseudomonadales; family Pseudomonadaceae; genus Pseudomonas; species Pseudomonas sp. WS 5411. The sequence goes on along the minus strand of NZ_JAARMC010000006.1, from coordinate 69,390 downwards.
GGCCGGCGTCTGTTGATTGCCGCCTCTACCTCGCCACGAGAATTGCCGGTCAAGCTGGCAGACCTCAAGTCGCGGCTGACCCTGGCGCTGATCTTCCAGATGCGCCCACTGTCCGACGAAGACAAGCTGCGTGCCCTGCAACTGCGCGCTTCGCGTCGTGGCCTGCACCTGACCGATGAAGTCGGGCATTTCATCCTCACCCGTGGCACCCGCAGCATGAGCGCGCTGTTCGACTTGCTCGAACAACTCGATCAGGCCTCCTTGCAGGCCCAGCGCAAGCTCACCATTCCCTTCCTCAAAGAAACCCTCGGCTGGTAGCCAGCTCTTTAAAACCGGGGCTCTTGGCAAATTACAGGCGTCAGAAAACCTGCGTTTGGGCCGCTCTGGCCACGCAAAAGGGTCTAAATGGGGTTTAAGGGCTTAGATGACATAGGTCAAACAAGAAGTCACATAGATCACGATTGAATTTGCAAATCGATGTCATAGAAGGCATAGTCTCGGCTTCTTTACATATCAGCCACGGTCGTGCCCATGCTAAATCGCTTCGCACCCCTCGTGCCTCTCGCACTCGTTACCCTGTTGTTTGGTTGCGCCACCCACCCCCAGCAGGTGGTCGAGCAGCAAAAGCCACAACAACAGCATCAAGCCAAATTCGTCGCAACGCAGTCTTCTTCTGTTTATGAAGAAGAGGTGGCGACCGAAAAAGAACTGGCCCAGTTTGCCGACAGCAAGCCTTATCAGCTGCCACTGCTGGCCGACAGTATCCTCGAACGCGGCATGTCCCTGATCGGTACCCGTTACCGTTTCGGTGGTACCTCTGAAGCCGGTTTCGACTGCAGTGGCTTTATCGGCTACCTGTTTCGTGAAGAAGCCGGCATGAACCTGCCGCGCTCCACCCGCGAAATGATCAACGTGGATGCACCGTTGGTCGCACGAAACAACCTCAAGCCTGGCGATCTGCTTTTCTTCAGTACCAACGGCCGTGGTCGCGTCAGCCACGCCGGTATCTACCTGGGCGATGACCAGTTCATCCACTCCAGCAGCCGCCGTAGCGGTGGGGTGCGGGTCGATAAGCTGGGTGACAGCTACTGGAGCAAAACCTTCATCGAAGCCAAGCGCGCTTTGGCGATGGCCCCGACTACCGTTACCGCTCGCAAGTAAAGTTAAAGTGATACTTGAAGTTTGACGCGTAAGCGCTAGAATCCTGAGATATTGTTGCGAACCTGACCGCGCAAGCTTGCTTGCGCGGTCTAGTTTTCAGCGTTCGGCAGCGAAAGCCGCATCCAGATCAGGATTGTTCTGCCCATGTCGACCTCGGCCCGCCTAATTCTTGTTGTTTGCGCCGCACTGCTCAGTGCCTGCGCCAGCCGTCCTCCACCTGCGCCTGTGGCCGTCAAGCCCAAGCCGGTATTCAACTATTCCACCCAGAACTTTTCGCCAGTGGCCGAAGATGTGCTGTTTCGCGCCCTGGGCCTGGTGGGCACGCCTTACCGCTGGGGCGGCAACACCCCGGATTCGGGGTTTGATTGCAGTGGTTTGATTGGTTTTGTCTACCGCGACGCCGCGGGCATCTCGCTGCCGCGCACCACTCGCGAGCTGATCGTGATGCGGGCCCAGGACGTACGCGAAGACGCGCTGCAGACCGGCGACCTGCTGTTCTTCGCCACGGGCGGCGGCTCGCAGGTCAGCCATGCCGGCATCTACGTGGGTGAAGGGCGTTTCGTGCATGCGCCGCAAACCGGCGGTACGGTGAAGCTTGATACCTTGTCCAAGGCCTACTGGCAGAATGCCTATTTGAGCGCCAAGCGTGTGTTGCCGGCGGGGCAATTGGCGCGTAATCCCTAAGCCAAATATAAAACCCAATGTGGGAGCGGGCTTGCCCGCGATGGCGGTGTGTCAGTGGATAGATTCCTGACTGATCCACATCCATCGTGGGCAAGCCCGCTCCCACAGTTGTTTTGGGGTGTTTACAAATCATTTATTTGGCTGAAGATACCCGCCACACCTTATTCCCCACATCGTCCGCCACCAGCAACCCGCCTTGCTGGTCGATCACCACGCCCACTGGCCGGCCCATGGCTTTCTCATCACTGTTGAGAAAACCGGTCAGCACATCCACCGGCGCGCCGTTGGGTTTGCCCTCCGCAAATGGCACAAAGATCACCTTGTACCCACTGTGCGGCTTGCGATTCCACGAACCGTGCTGGCCGATAAAAGCGCCATGGGCAAATTGCGCCGGTAGGGTGTTGCCCTCGGCAAAGGTCAGGCCCAGCGACGCGGTATGGGGGCCGACGGCATAGTCTGGCGCAATGGCCTTGGCCACCAGGTCCGGGTCCTGCGGTGTGACCCGCACGTCCACATGCTGGCCGTAATAGCTGAACGGCCAGCCATAAAAGCCGCCATCCTTGACCGAGGTGATGTAGTCTGGCACTAGGTCGCTGCCGATTTCATCGCGCTCGTTGACTGCCGTCCACAGCTTGCCGCTTTGCGGCTCCCAGGCCATGCCATTGGGGTTGCGCAGCCCGGAGGCAAAAATCCGCTGCTTGCCGCTGGCCCGGTCGACTTCCCAGATCGCCGCACGCCCCTGTTCGGCTTCCAGGCCGTTTTCACCGACGTTGCTGTTGGAACCCACGCTCACATACAACGTGCTGCCGTCCTTGCTGGCCACCACGTTTTTCGTCCAGTGGTGGTTGAGCGGGCCCCCCGGCAGGTCGATGACCTTGGTGCCCTGGGCCTTGATCGCGGTTTCTCCCGGTTGATAGGGGAAGCGCAGCAGCTTGTCCGAGTTGGCCACATACAGGTCGTTGCCCACCAGGGTCATGCCAAACGGCGAGTTGAGGTTTTCCAGGAACACCGTGCGGGTTTCCGCCACGCCATCATGGTCGGCATCGCGTAGGAGGGTGATGCGGTTCGGGCTGGGTACGCCGGCACCGGCACGGCCCATGACCTTTTCCATGACCCAGCCACGAATGCCCTTGGAGTCATCCGGCTTGGGCGGCGCGTTGGTCTCGGCCACCAGCACGTCGCCATTGGGCAATACATACAGCCAGCGCGGGTGATCCAGGCCTTCGGCGAAGGCGCCAACCTGGGTGCCGGCGGCGGCCTTGGGCTTGGCCCCGGCGGGCCAGCCAATCGCCGGGGCGATGTTGACGGTGGGGATCAGGGTTTTATTCGGTTCCGGCAGCTTGGGCGACGGCCCGGTGCCATCGGATACCTGCAAGGTTGAGCTTTCGCCACAGGCAGCGAGTGCGCCTGCGGCCATGATCAGTAGGGCGAGTCGGGTCTTGTGCATGTTTTTCTCCTCAATGCCTGTAGTCATAGAGGTATGGCGCGCGGCGATGGTTCAAGTACGTGGCCGGCTTTAATTGACGCTGTACCCCCAACCCACTAACCTTCGCCGCTTGTTTCAGGTGCTCTGTGGCGTACGCGCCGACCGAGTGAAACAGGGAAGCCGGTGAGTGTGCGCACTTTTCTACAGTGTGGCCACGATCCCGGCGCTGCCCCCGCAACGGTAAATGAGTCAAGACGCTGCTTTTGCCACTGTATCGCCTGCGATATGGGAAGGCGCATCGTCGGCTTGCCCTGGTCAATCGGGCGCCACTCATGAGCCCGGAGACCGGCCTGATTCATCCAACAGCATCACGGTGGGCGATGCTTGGCTTCATTTAAGTTGTATTTTCCTGCCCGCCGTTTTTGTCCAGCCCCAACGGAGAGCTGCCATGACTGATACCCCTGATCGTGACGAACGCCACCTGGCGCGCATGCTGCGCAAAAAAGCGGTGATTGACGAGCGCATTGCCAATTCACCGAATGAATGCGGTTTGCTGCTGGTGTTGACCGGCAACGGCAAAGGCAAGAGCAGTTCGGCGTTTGGCATGCTCGCCCGGGCCATGGGGCACGGTATGCAATGTGGCGTGGTGCAGTTCATCAAGGGCCGTAACAGCACCGGTGAAGAGCTGTTCTTCCGCCGCTTCCCCGAGCAGGTGCGCTTCCATGTGATGGGCGAGGGCTTTACCTGGGAGACCCAGGACCGCCAGCGCGATATCGCCGCCGCCGAAGCGGCCTGGAAGGTCTCCCGGGAAATGTTGCAGGATCCATCCATCGGCCTGGTGGTGCTGGATGAGCTGAACATCGCGCTCAAGCACGGCTATCTGGACCTGGACCAAGTGTTGAGCGACCTGCAAGCCCGGCCTCCGATGCAGCACGTGCTGGTCACCGGCCGCGGCGCCAAACCGGAACTGATTGAAATGGCCGATACCGTCACCGAAATGGGCATGCTCAAGCACGCGTTCCAGGCGGGTATCAAGGCACAGAAAGGCATCGAACTTTGAACCAGCCGCGCCATTGCCCAGCAGTTCTGATCGCCGCGCCGGCGTCAGGCCAGGGCAAGACCACTGTCACCGCCGCGCTGGCCCGTTTGCATCGCAACCTGGGGCGCAAGGTCCGGGTGTTCAAGTGCGGCCCGGACTTTCTCGACCCGATGATCCATGAGCGCGCCAGTGGTGCGCCGGTCTATCAATTGGACATGTGGATGGTCGGCGAGCAGGAAAGTCGTCGCCTGTTGTGGGAAGCCGCGGGGGAGGCGGACCTGATCCTGATCGAGGGCGTGATGGGCCTGTTCGACGGCACACCGTCCAGCGCCGACCTGGCGCGCCACTTTGGCGTGCCGGTGCTGGCAGTGATCGACGGCACCGCCATGGCCCAAACCTTTGGCGCCCTGGCGCTGGGGTTGGCGCGTTACCAGGCGGACCTGCCGTTCGCCGGGGTCCTGGCCAACCGCGTCGGCACCGTGCGCCATGCGCAGTTGCTGGAAGGCAGCCTGACCGAAGGCCTGCGCTGGTACGGCGCGCTGTCCCGGGAAACCGGGATCGAGCTGCCCAGCCGCCACCTGGGCCTGGTGCAGGCCAGCGAGTTGAATGACCTCGACCTGCGCCTGGATGCCGCCGCCGCCGCCCTGGCCAGCAGTTGCGAGGTAGCGCTGCCACCGCCGGTGGAATTCGCTGCGCCCGAGGTGATCGAGGCCCAGCCGTTGCTGGCCGGGGTGCGGATTGCCGTGGCCCGTGACGAAGCCTTTGCCTTCACCTATGGCGCCAGCCTCGACTTACTGCGGGCGATGGGCGCGCAGTTGCACTTCTTCTCGCCGATCCATGACCGCGTGCTGCCCGACGCCGACAGCCTCTATCTGCCCGGTGGCTACCCGGAGTTGCATCATCAGGCGCTGTCGCAAAACACCGCGATGCTGCAGGCGATCCGCGCCCACCACAGCGCCGGCAAACCATTGCTGGCCGAGTGCGGCGGCATGCTCTACCTGCTCGACTCCCTGACCGATGTCGAGGGCACGCGCGCCGAACTGCTGGGGCTGCTGCAAGGCGATGCGGTCATGCAGAAACGCCTGGCGGCCCTGGCCCTGCAAACGGTCGAATTGCCGGAAGGCGAATTGCGCGGCCACACCTACCATCATTCCCTGACCAGCACGCCGTGGCAGCCGATTGCCCGTGGCCTGAGCCCCAATGGCGGGCGCGGCGCCGAGGCGGTGTATCGCCAGGGGCGGATGACGGCCTCCTATGTGCACTTTTATTTCCCGTCGAACCCGGTTGCAGTGGCCGCGCTGTTTGCGCCGGATCGAGACGCCGCCAACGCAGGCGATTGTATTGCAACGGTAGGCGCGGGCTTGCCCGCGATAGGGTCATGACCGACAACGCCTTCCCCCAGGCCGAGCGCGACGCCATCTACCGCGCCATTGCCGAACGCCGCGACATGCGCCACTTCAGTGGCGGCACCGTCGCCCCCGAGTTGTTGCACCGCCTGCTGCACGCCGCGCACCAGGCGCCCAGCGTCGGCCTGATGCAGCCCTGGCGCTTTATCCGCATCAGCGACCGCAACCTGCGCGGGCAGATCCAGCAGTTGGTGGAAGCCGAGCGTATCCGCACCGCGCAAGCCTTGGGCGAGCGCTCGGACGACTTTATGAGGCTCAAGGTCGAAGGCATCCACGACTGTGCCGAGGTGCTGGTGGCGGCGTTGATGGATGACCGTGAACGGCATATTTTCGGGCGTCGGACCTTGCCGGAAATGGACCTGGCCTCGCTGTCCTGTGCGATCCAGAATCTATGGCTGGCGTCCCGCGCCGAAGGCCTGGGCATGGGCTGGGTGTCACTGTTCGAACCCCGGGACCTGGCCGACCTGCTGGGCCTGCCACCCGGTGCCAAGCCCCTGGCCGTGCTGTGCCTGGGCCCGGTGACGGAGTTCTATCCGGCACCGATGTTGCAACTCGAAGGCTGGACCGAACCGCGTCCGCTGAGTGACATGCTGTATGAGAATTATTGGGGAGTGAGTCAATGAGTGTGGCCTTGCTGAGTGTCGCTGCCGTGGCGCTGGATGCGCTGCTGGGCGAGCCCAGGCGCTGGCATCCGCTGGTGGCGTTCGGCAATTTTGCCGGGCGCATCGAGCAACGTTTCAACTCCGCGGGGCGTGGCTGGCGCAGCCATGGCGTGAGCGCGTGGTTTATCACGGTGATACCGCTGACCTTGCTGGCCACGGCCTTGTCCTGGGCGCCTTACTTCGGCTGGGTGATCGAGATCCTCGCGTTGTACCTGGCCCTGGGCATGCGCAGCCTGGGTGAGCACGTGTTGCCGGTGGCCCAGGCCCTGCGCAGCGGCGACCTGGACGAAGCACGCACGCGCGTGAGTTACCTGGTCAGCCGGCAGACCAGTGAGCTGGACAGCACCGAAGTGGCCCGCGCAGCCACCGAGTCGGTGCTGGAAAACGGCAGCGACGCGGTGTTTGCCGCGCTGTTCTGGTTTGTCGTGGCCGGCGTGCCCGGCGTGGTGCTGTACCGCCTGAGCAATACCCTGGATGCCATGTGGGGCTATCGCAATGAACGTTTTGAACGTTTTGGCTGGGCGGCGGCGAAGATTGACGACCTGCTGAATTACATTCCTGCGCGGCTGGTCGCGTTGACCTACGCCGTGCTCGGCAAGACGCGCCTGGCGCTCACATGCTGGCGTCGCCAGGGGCCGACCTGGGACAGCCCGAATGCCGGGCCGGTGATGGCTGCGGGCGCTGGTGCCCTGGGCGTCGAGTTGGGCGGGGCAGCGATTTATCACGGTGAGTTGCACCAGCGTCCGATCCTCGGCGAAGGGCCGCCGGCCGATGCCGATTCCATCGAGCGTGGCTGGCAGTTGGTGCAGCGCGGCGTATGGCTGTGGGTGTTGATCCTGTGTGCGGGGGCGCATTTCTATGCTTGAACACGGTGGACGGCTGCGCAAGGCGGCGCTGCAGTACGGCATTGCCCAGGAAGACTGGCTGGACCTGTCCAGTGGCCTCGCGCCCTGGCCCTGGCCCATCCCGCCTATCCCGCTGCGGGCCTGGGCCCGCTTGCCAGAGACCGATGATGGCCTTGAACAAGCAGCCTGTGATTACTACGGCGCGGCCCAGGTATTACCGGTGCCGGGCTCCCAGGCGGCCATCCAGTTGCTGCCGCGCCTGCGCCGGGCGGGCAAGGTCGGCGTGTTGTCGCCGTGCTATGCCGAGCATGCCGAAGCCTGGCGCCGCGCCGGTTACATCGTGCGCGAGGTGCTGGAGCAGGAAGTCGACTTCTTCCTCGACAGCCTCGACGTGTTGGTGGTGGTCAATCCCAACAACCCCACCGGCCTGAGCCTCACGCCCCAGCGCCTGCTGGATTGGCATGCGCGCCTGGCCGAGCGCGGTGGCTGGCTGGTGGTGGATGAGGCCTTTATGGACAACACCCCGCACTTGAGCCTGGCGAGCCAGGCCAATCAAGTCGGGCTGATTGTGTTGCGCTCGTTCGGCAAGTTTTTCGGCCTGGCCGGGGTGCGCCTGGGTTTTGTGCTGGCCGAACGCAAACTGCTCAAGCTGCTGGCCGAACAGGTCGGGCCTTGGGCAGTGAGCGGGCCGACCCGGGAGTTGGGCCAGGTCTGCCTGCGCGACAGCGCCGGCCATACCTACCAGCGCCAGCGCTGCGAAGACGCCAGCCAGCGCCTGTTCCGCCTGCTGGAGCAGTATGGCCTGCGCCCGCAAGGTGGCTGCGCGCTGTTCCAGTGGCTGATCAGCGATCACGCCGAGCAGTTGCATGAATTCATGGCCCAGCGCGGCATCCTGCTGCGCCTGTTTGTCCACGACAGCAGCCTGCGTTTTGGCCTGCCCGGGACTGATGCCGATTGGCTGCGCCTTGAACAGGCCCTGACTGCCTGGAAGCAAACCTCATGACCACCCTGATGGTGCAAGGCACCACCTCCGACGCGGGCAAAAGCACTCTGGTGACCGCACTGTGCCGTTGGGTCGTGCGCCAGGGCGTGCCGGTGGTGCCCTTCAAGCCGCAGAACATGGCGCTCAACAGCGCGGTGACGGCAGAAGGTGGCGAGATCGGCCGCGCCCAGGCTGTGCAGGCCCAGGCTGCCAACCTGGCGCCGCACACCGATATGAACCCGGTGCTGCTCAAGCCCAATAGCGACACCGGCTCCCAGGTCATCATCCATGGCCGCGCCGTGACCAGCATGAATGCCGTGGCCTATCACGACTACAAGGCCATCGCCATGCAGGCGGTGCTGGCCTCCCACGCGCGTTTGAGTGCGGCCTACCCGGTGGTGATGGTCGAAGGCGCAGGCTCGCCGGCCGAGATCAACCTGCGGGCCAATGACATTGCCAATATGGGCTTCGCCGAAGCGGTGGATTGCCCTGTGTTGCTGATTGCCGATATCAATCGCGGCGGGGTATTCGCCCATCTGGTGGGCACCCTGGAGCTGTTGTCGCCGTCGGAACAGGCGCGGGTCAAGGGCTTTATCATCAACCGCTTTCGCGGCGATATCGCCCTGCTACAACCGGGCCTCGATTGGCTTGAGGCGCGCACCGGCAAGCCGGTGGTGGGGGTGCTGCCGTATGTGATGGACCTGCACCTGGAAGCCGAGGATGGCATCGACCAGCGCCAGATCGACAAGGCGGCGCAGGTGCTCAAGGTGGTGGTGCCGGTGCTGCCACGCATCAGCAACCACACCGACTTTGACCCGCTGCGCCTGCATCCCCAGGTGGATTTGCAGTTTGTCGGGCCGGGCCAGGCAATCCCCGCCGCCGACCTGATCATCCTGCCCGGCTCGAAAAGCGTGCGCAGCGACCTGGCCTATCTGCGCGCCAATGGCTGGGACACGGCCATTGCCCGGCACTTGCGTTACGGCGGCAAGGTGCTGGGCATCTGCGGTGGCCTGCAGATGCTGGGCGAGCAGGTCCACGACCCACTGGGCCTGGAAGGGCCTGAGGGCTCCAGTGATGGCCTGGGCCTCCTGGCGTTCAGCACCACCCTGGAAGCCGAGAAACAATTGCGCAATGTGCGCGGCCGGCTGGTGCTGGAAGAGGCGCCGGTCAGCGGGTATGAGATCCATGCGGGCGTGACCCGAGGTGCCGCCCTGGCGCAGCCAGCGGTACGCCTGGATGACGGCCGCAGCGACGGTGCCTGCAGCGATGACGGGCAAATCCTCGGCACGTATCTGCATGGCCTGTTCGAAACCCCGGCGGCCTGCAGCGCCGTGTTGCGCTGGGCCGGTTTGCAGGATGTGCAGGAAGTGGATTACCACGGCTTGCGCGAGCGCGATATCGAGCGCTTGGCGGACCTGGTGGAGCAGCATCTGGATACCCGATTGCTGCGCCAGTTATGTGGGATTTGAGGGCTTGACCATGTTGCAACTGATCCTCGGCGGCGCCCGCTCCGGTAAAAGCCGCCTGGCGGAAAAACTCGCCAGCGACAGCGCCTTGCCCGTCACCTATATCGCCACCAGCCAACCCCTGGACGGTGAGATGAATGCGCGCGTGGCCCTGCATCGCCAGCGCCGTCCCAGCCAGTGGGGGTTGATCGAGGAACCGCTGGAACTGGCGCGGGTTCTGCGTGAAAACGCGGCCCCTGGGCATTGCCTGCTGGTCGATTGCCTGACCCTGTGGCTCACCAACCTGTTGCTGCTGGACGACCCGCAGCGCCTGGGCGTCGAGCGTGAATCCCTGCTGGACTGCCTGGCGTCGCTGCCGGGCGAAATCATTTTTGTCAGCAACGAGACCGGTCTGGGTGTCGTGCCGCTGGGCGAATTGACTCGCCGCTATGTGGATGAAGCCGGATGGCTGCATCAAGCCTTGGCCGAGCGGTGTCAGCGTGTAGTGCTGACCGTTGCCGGCCTGCCCCTGACTTTGAAAGGTACTGCGTTATGAGCCCATCCTGGTGGCTGGACCCGTGCAAGGCGCTGGACGCTGCGGCTTATGAACAAGCCCTGGCCCGCCAGCAACAACTGACCAAGCCCGCCGGGTCCCTGGGGCAACTGGAGGCGTTGGCAGTGCAACTGGCCGGTTTGCAGGGCCGGGTCAAACCGACGGTCGAGCAGGTGTGGATCGCCATCTTTGCCGGTGATCACGGGGTGGTCGCGGAAGGGGTCTCGGCCTATCCCCAGGAAGTCACCGGGCAGATGCTGCACAACTTTGTCAGCGGTGGCGCGGCGATCAGTGTGCTGGCCCGCCAACTGGATGCACAGCTGGAAGTGGTGGATCTGGGCACCGTGAAGCCGTCGCTCGACCTGCCGGGCGTGCGCCACCTGAATATCGCCCCGGGCACGGCCAATTTTGTGCTGGGCGCGGCCATGACCGAGGCCCAGGGCCATTTGGCCCTGGCGGCGGGGCGTGACAGCGTGCAGCGCGCGATCAACGCCGGTGCGCAGCTGTTTATTGGCGGTGAGATGGGCATCGGCAACACCACTGCCGCCAGTGCGCTGGCCTGTGCCTTGCTCGATTGCCAGGTCAGCGACCTGACCGGTCCCGGCACCGGCCTGAATGCCCAGGGCGTGAGCCATAAAGTCGCGGTGATCGAGCGGGCCCTGGCATTGCATGCCGGGCAGCGGGGCGACCCGTTGCAGACCTTGTTCAATCTCGGTGGCCTGGAGATCGCCGGGTTGGTGGGGGCCTATCTGGCCTGCGCCCAGGCGGGGGTGGTGGTGCTGGTCGACGGGTTTATCTGCAGCGTCGCGGCGCTGGTCGCCACGCGCCTCAACCCGTCGTGCCGGCCATGGCTGTTGTTCGGCCATCGGGGCGCCGAGCCGGGCCATCGCCATGTGTTGCAAAGCCTTGAAGCCCAGCCGCTGCTGGAACTGGGCCTGCGCCTGGGCGAGGGCAGCGGCGCGGCGCTGGCGGTGCCGCTGTTGCGTCTGGCCTGTGCGTTACACGGGCAGATGGCGACATTTGCAGAAGCGGCCGTGGCGGACCGCCCGGCATGACCTTGCACCTGGACCTGCTACGCCATGGTGAGACCGAACTGGGCGGTGGTTTGCGCGGCAGCCTGGATGATGCCCTGACCGCCAAGGGCTGGGCGCAGATGCGTGAGGCGGTGCTGGCGCGCGGGCCGTGGGATCGTCTGGTCAGCTCGCCGCTGCAGCGCTGCGCGCGTTTTGCTGAGGAGTTGGGCGCACGCCTGAACCTGCCGGTGAGCCTGGAACAGGATCTGCAGGAACTGCACTTCGGCGCCTGGGAAGGGCAGAGCGCGGTGCAATTGATGGAAGCCGATGCCGAAGCATTGGGGCTTTTCTGGGCTGATCCGTATAGCTTTACGCCGCCGGATGGCGAGCCTGTCGAGGCGTTTTCCCAGCGTGTACGGGACGCTGTCCTACGTCTGCATCAGCTGTATGCCGGCCAACGGGTGCTGCTGATCAGCCATGGTGGCGTCATGCGTTTACTGCTGGCCCAGGCCCGCGGCTTGCCCCGTGAGCAGTTGCTGAATGTCGAGGTGGGCCACGGCGGCCTGTTCAGCCTGCGGGTCGAGGCCGACGGTGTGTTGAGCGAGGGCGCCTGAATGTTGCCATTCTGGATTGCCTTGCAGTTTCTCAGCAGCCTGCCGATTCGCCTGCCGGGCATGCCGCAACCCCAGGAACTGGGGCGCTCGCTGCTGTTTTATCCGCTGGTAGGGCTGTTGTTCGGGTTGCTGCTGTGGGGCTTGAACACGCTGTTGATGGGCACGCCCTTGCTGTTGCACGGGGCCCTGCTGCTGACGGCGTGGGTGTTGCTCAGTGGCGGCCTGCACCTGGATGGCCTGGCGGACAGCGCCGACGCCTGGCTGGGTGGCTTTGGCGACCGCGAACGCACCCTGACTATCATGAAAGACCCGCGCAGCGGCCCGATTGCTGTCGTGACCCTGGGCTTGGTGCTGCTGCTTAAATTCACCGCGCTGGTGGCGCTGATCGAGCAACACAATGGCGCCGCCTTGATCCTCGCCCCATTGATCGGTCGCAGCTCGTTGCTGGCACTGTTTCTCACCACCCGCTATGTGCGTGCCGGGGGCCTGGGCCAGGCGCTGGCTGACCATTTGCCACGGATTGTCGGGCAGCAGGTGCTGATCCTCAGTGGCCTGGCGTGTGTGTTGATCGGCGGTTTCAGCGGCGGGATTGCGGTGTTGCTGGCGGCCATCTGCTTTGTGGGCTTGCGGCAGGTGATGATCAATCGACTGGGCGGCACCACCGGTGACACGGCCGGCGCCTTGCTGGAGCTGCTCGAAGTGGCGGTGTTGATCGGTCTGGCTCTGTAACACTTTCTTGCATTTCCTTAATCGCGGGTATATACACGTTCCATGCTTGCCTCCCAATGTTTATGCACCAACCTGCGTCGTGCCGCCCGTGGCGTCAGCAGGCACTACGACGGCGCCCTCGATGGCTTCGGAATCAACGTCGCCCAGTATTCTTTGCTGTGTAACCTGCAGCGTCTGAATCAACCGAGTATTTCCAGCCTGGCCGATGCCATGGGCCTGGACCGCAGCACCCTGGGGCGTAACCTGCGGGTGCTGGAGGGCGAAGGCCTGGTGCGGTTGGTCGAAGGCGATGACCTGCGCAACCGTCTGGTGGTGCTCACGGAGCAAGGCAAACAGCGCCTGGCGGCCGCATTGCCGGCCTGGGAAGCGGCGCAGCAGAAACTGATCGATAAATTGGGCGTGCAAAAACGCGAAACCCTGTTGGCCTTGCTGGATGAACTCGCTTAAACGCGGGCTTGTTCGAATACAAGCGGGTATATACCCGTAGCGGAGAATAATAATGACCTCAATGTGGCGTACCAGTGGCTGGATTCTTGTCGGGAGTGCGCTGATCCTGGCCCTTTCCCTGGGCGTGCGGCATGGCTTTGGTTTGTTTCTGGCGCCCATGAGCGCCGAGTTCGGCTGGGGTCGTGAAACCTTTGCCTTTGCCATCGCCTTGCAAAACCTGATCTGGGGCCTGGCGCAGCCGTTTACCGGAGCCCTGGCCGACCGCTTTGGCGCGGCCAAAGTGGTGATGATCGGTGGCGTGCTGTATGCCCTGGGCCTGGTGTTCATGGGCTTGTCCGATTCGGCATGGTCGCTGTCCTTGAGTGCCGGCTTGTTGATCGGTATCGGCCTGTCCGGCACCTCATTCTCGGTGATCCTCGGCGTGGTCGGACGTGCCGTGGCCCCGGAAAAGCGCAGCATGGCCATGGGCATTGCCAGCGCCGCCGGTTCCTTTGGCCAGTTCGCCATGTTGCCGGGCACCCTCGGCCTGATTGGTTGGCTGGGCTGGTCCGCCGCCTTGTTGGTGCTGGGTCTGCTGGTGGCGCTGATCGTGCCGCTGGTGACGATGATCAAGGACCGCCCGCTGCCGGTCATGGCTGGTCAGCAAACCCTGCGCGAGGCTTTGCATGAAGCCTGTTCCCATTCCGGTTTCTGGTTGTTGGCCTTTGGTTTTTTTGTCTGCGGATTCCAAGTGGTGTTTATCGGCGTGCACTTGCCGGCCTACCTGGTGGATCAGCACCTGCCGGCGACCGTCGGCACCACGGTGTTGGCGCTGATCGGCCTGTTCAATATCTTCGGCACCTACACGGCGGGCTGGCTCGGCGGGCGGATGTCCAAACCGCGTTTGCTCACCGCGCTGTACCTGCTGCGGGCGGTGGTGATCGTGTTGTTCCTGTGGGCGCCGGTGACGCAAATGAGTGCCTACCTGTTCGGCATGGCCATGGGCTTTTTATGGCTGTCGACCGTGCCGCTGACCAACGGTACGGTGGCGACCTTATTTGGTGTGAGAAACCTGTCGATGCTGGGTGGGATCGTGTTCCTGTTCCATCAGTTGGGCTCGTTCCTCGGCGGCTGGCTGGGGGGCGTGGTCTATGATCGAACCGGTAACTACGATTTGATCTGGCAGGTGGCGATCGTCTTGAGCCTGGTCGCGGCCGCCCTTAATTGGCCCGTGCGTGAGCGGCCTGTGGCCAGGTTGCAAGCGCAGATGGGGGTAGCATGAACTCGATCGGGTATTGGGTTGGCGCAGCCGGCCTGCTGACGCTGTTGCTGCTGGCCTGGTGGGGCTGGCAGCGCAGCGGGCTGGCGTTGATGCAACTGGGTATGTCGATCTGTTAAGTTGTTTGCCTGACTTTGTCCAAGGACACCCGACATGTTAATGCGTTGGCTTGCAGTACCCGCCCTGATGATGGGCCTTGGTGGTGTCGCCATGGCCGCCGATTGCCCAACGTTGCTTGAGGGCCAGTTGCCCAAATTGCGCGCCAAGGAGTCCATCGACCTGTGCCAGCGCTTTGCCGGCAAGCCCCTGGTGATCGTCAATACCGCCAGTTTTTGTGGGTTCGCCCCGCAGTTCAAGGGACTGGAGGCGTTGTATCAGCGCTACAAAGGTGACGGCCTGGAAGTGATTGGTGTGCCCTCCGATGACTTCAAGCAAGAAGCCAAGACAGGCGAGGAAACGGCCAAGGTCTGCTATGTGAACTACGGCGTGACGTTCACCATGACCGAGCCACAGAAGGTCAGGGGCCCCGATGCGGCGCATCTGTTCAAGGTCCTGGCCGAGCAGAGCAACGCGCCGAAATGGAATTTCTACAAGTATGTGGTGGATCGCCAGGGCAAGGTGATCGCCAGCTTCTCCAGCCTGACCAAACCGGACAGCCCGGATCTGATCGAGGCCGTGGAGCAGGCATTGGCTTCCAAACCCTGATTATCGGCCACTAAAAAGCCCCGCCTCCTTTGCAGGAGAGCGGGGCTTTTTTATGCAGCGTTGGATCAGAACTTGTACGTCATGCCCAGGCCGAAACCGTTGGCGCTGTTTTCATACTTGGCGTTGTAAGTCTGGCCCAGCTTGTTGTGGCTGTTGACCTTGATGTCTTCTTCCTGCAGGTACGAGTAGGCCAGGTCGATGGTCATGTTATCCATGACCGCGTAGCCCAGGCCAACACTGAAGATGGTCCGGTCGCCGGTAGGGATACGTGGCGAACGATTAGTGTTGTTGGTAGGCGACTGGTCGAAGGTCAGGCCAGTGCGCAGGACCACTTGCTTGGTCAGCTGGTACGAGGTACCGACTGCGTAAGCCCAGGTGTCGTGCCAGTTCTGGTCTTCCTTGATGGTGCCCACCAGCTGTGGCCCTGCACCGCCGCCGTTGCCCGTAGTTACACCTTCGTTGTTGACGGTGATGTCTTTCAGGCGGCTCCAGCGTGTCCACGTCGCGCCGGCATACAGCTTCCAGGCATCGTTCATGTCCTGGGTCACCGACAGGTCCCAGGATTCAGGGGTGTCGATCTTCAGCGAAGCGTCGTAGCGGTTGCCGCGCAGCAGCTGCGGTGGAACGCCAGCGCCCGGGGACACTTCGGTGTGGCCTTCGAGTTTGTACTTCACTTTCGAGTGGTAGGTCAGGCCCACACGGGTGGTGTCGGTGGCTTGTACCAGCACGCCAACGTTAAAGCCCAGGGCGGTATCGTCACCCTTGATCTTGATGTTGTTGACGGCGTTAGGTGCTTGCGGCAACGAAACATCCGACTCCAGCGTACCGGCGATGCGGTTGAAGGTCGGACCAAAACCTACGGACACGCGGTCGTTGAAGGCATAGCTGACAGTTGGCTGGAAGGTAATGACCTTCACTTCGCTCTTGCTGCCAAAGCCACGGCCCTGGAAGCCACGTTCGTAGTCAGTGACCAGGCCGAACGGCGCATAGACGCCGAAACCGACTGCCCATTGATCATTGAGTTTGTTGGTGTAGAAACCGAACGGTACGGCAGTGAAAGGCACCATATCGCCTTTGTTGCTACCGGAAGTGTTGGTGTTGCCGCTGACCTGGCTGATATTGGTCGTGGCATCAATCGCCGCAACACCGCCCGTGACTTGCTGGCCTTCAAGGCGAGCCATACCGGCAGGGTTGCCAAAAACAGTGCTTGCATCATCGGCAGAAGAAGAACGGCCCGCGAACCCGGTACCCATCCCGCTGACGCTTTGTTCGTTGAGGGCAAAGCCGCTTGCGAACAGTTGGGAAGAGGCCATGGCAACGGCGAGGCTAAGTGTGGTCTTGAGCATTACTTTTTTCATTATTAGAACTCCGGGGTGATCACCGCTGCGGAAAGTATCAATAAAATTAACTTAGCGCTATAGGCTGTAATGCTGGAGATAGAGCGGTTTTGTAGGACAATCCGACCAAAATTGCCGCTTTTTGCCGAATCTTGCAAAGTGCCCGATCAGCACGCGACCTGATTCATTGGGTTTACACAGGTTTGCCAGGCCTGGGTGTAATCCCGTAGCCGACCCTGAGGGTGAAATATTTCTTTCCAGATACGCGCCATTGCCAGCAGATCGTCGGGTTGGGGCAGTTCGGAGCGATGTTGTTCCACCAGCAACCAGGCAATGGCGGTGGCGTAGCGCAGGTTGACCGTCAGCTCCAGCTGCGGCCCGCTGAGGAAGGCATGCTGGCTGGCGAGGCCGCGCACCAGGCTGGCACGTTCCGGGTCGAGGGCCAGGTAGCTGTCCCATAAGGCTCTGTGGCGCGATTCGGTAATGCGATACAGGCCGTGGCCGCGCCGGTCATGCAGGGCCGAGCCCAGTTCCGATTGGCTGGCGGCAACCCCCAGCAGCAGGGATTCTGCGGTTTGGCTGTGGCGACCCAGGTAAATCAGCGTGGGTCTGATCACATAACGACACAATTCGCTGGCGGCAATGCCCATAGAACCCTCGGAACCCTTGAAAATGGTCGGCGATGCCTGAGAAGGGGGGGCTTGGCAGCGGTGGATCGGATCTCAGGCTCGCCGGAGGCGGATCATGCCGCCTGAGTTGAAGTGTAGTGTCAGATTCACGACGTAAAGGTCTGTTTTTAAAATATTTCCGGTGGGGGGTTATAAGCGTTATATCTGTTTGACCTAAAGCCAACCGACAAAAAACCGAATTCCAGGCAATAAAAAACCCTGCTTTGCGGGCAGGGTTTTCGATGTTCAGCGTCGGGTCAATCAGGCAACCAGGGCCTGACGGGTACGCTCGATCACGGCCTGCAGCGGCTCTGCGCTGGAGTATTGATCGGGGTACAGGCGTTCGCTGTGACGAGCGATGCCGTGTTCGTTGACCAGGGTGAAGCTGAAGCAGCCTTTGCGAGCGGCCATGATCAGGCAGTTCATTGGAGCAAAAGCATTGGTGAGGGTGCGAATGGCATCCTGAGTATGGATTTGAGTGGACATATTATTGGTGTTCCTACAAATGACACGGATAAGAACCGTGCAACGTTAAAACGTTCCAGTGACGCTGATCACCATTGATCATGCGAAGAACCCGACTGGAACAAAGCAGCCAGTTTGAAGCGCTGAATAATTTGGCGCGCTTGGGCTGGCAGGTAGGTACTTAGGAGGGCAGGCAACACAACAGGGGCAAAGGTTCTGGGCCCAGGGTGAAGATCCTGATCAATTTGCAGGTTGGTTCGGTCAGAGTATGGAAACTTCGCGACACCCTTTGCATTGTTCAAAGGCAGTGTCGTCTCAAGTGATACCTGGAAACCATCGAGGTGGTCGATCCCATCAAGATTGACAAAACTTCTCTTTAGGGAAGCTACGTCGCGGGGATTTGTTCGACCAGAATTGACTTTCAGCTTGGTACTAACGCTGTGGATAGTAATGGCTTGAAACCGGTAAAGCAAGTGTGTTAGCAAAAATACCTTACTTGGGCCCCTGGTACAGCCCACGCTTGTGTGTCACCCCTGTAACGTTTTGGGCCACAAAGCGGCGGCGATATAACCACCAGGCAGGTAGTTGTGCACATTGGTTGCGCAGTGTGTCACCCGGAAGGCGCATGGTCGGATTAGCCCACGAATGCCTGCAACGAAAATTTAAGTCAATGAAAAATCTGGCTTTTTTTTATTGGTGAAAAAATCGTCAGTTTAAGCGCGGCCCCCGTTCCATGGGCCTTTGCGCGAGTTAAAGCACGGTTGTCCACTGAGTTATCCACAGCTTCTGTGGATTGTCCCAAGCGCTTGCTCTAGAACGGGCGTGCCGGGTTTTTTCAGCTTTACCCGTACGAAAAAAGGAGTAGAGTGGCGCGCCTTCCGTTCTGCCCTACAGTGCTTTATGAAGTTTCGCTCAGTATCACCCGCTGTTACCGACAACCCTCCGAGTGTTACCCCGCCCAAGCGTTTCTCTTTGAAAGTCGCGCTGTGGCTGCTGGATAACCCGCGCATTGGCGATAACCCCAATATCAAGCACTTCGCCGGGCGTTTGCTCAAGCAGCCCGCCCGTGAAGGGGTGGTCGTGGCGCAGAGTCGCCTGGGCCTGTTGATGTTCCGTGAGTGCGGCAATGCCCGGGACCGCCGCATCGGCCACGACCTGCTGCGCCAGGCCGCCCGTGCCGGCGACCCTGGCGCTCAGCGTGAACTGGGTCAGATCAAAGACTGAGCTGTCCACGAAGCGCCTGCTTGGTTAACCTTCCTCTTTTACCGTAATGGCAGGAATGGCTATGGCTTTTGACTGGACCAGTGTGGCACTGGGCCTCGCCGCTGCGGCGTTGCCTCTGATGGTCCTGTGCTGGCAGATCCAGCGTCGCCTGAACGCTCGCAGCGCCGGTTGGGAACTGTTGGAGGAGCGCCTGGCCACTGCGCAGATGGCCCAGGAAGGGCTGGCCGCACAATTGGATGCCAGCCGTGATGAGATCAGCGACCTGAGCCAGGCCAATGCGGCCAAACAGGCCGACCTGGCGGCGGTACGCCGGGAAGTCGAGCTGCTGCAGATCGACCGCGACAACGCCCGCGATGCGGCCCACGCCTGGAACCTCGAGCGCTCCGCCAAGGAAGGCGAGCTGCGCCGCCTGGACGCCTTGTCGGCCTCCCTGCGTGCCGAACTGCGCGAGCAGCAGGACAGCCATCAACAACGCCTCAACGACCTGCAAGGCTCGCGGGATGAGCTGCGCGCGCAGTTCGCCGAGTTGGCCGGGAAGATCTTCGACGAGCGCGAGCAGCGATTTGCCGAAACCAGCCAGCAACGCCTCGGGCAATTGCTTGACCCGCTGAAGGAGCGCATCCAGTCGTTCGAAAAACGCGTGGAAGAAAGCTATCAGAACGAGGCGCGGGAGCGATTTTCCCTGGGCAAGGAGCTGGAGCGCCTACAGCAATTGAACCTGCGCCTGTCGGACGAAGCCACCAACCTCACCCGCGCCCTCAAGGGGCAGAAGACCCAAGGCAACTGGGGTGAGTTGATTCTGGAGCGGGTGCTGGAACATGCCGGCCTGGAGAAGGGCCGCGAGTACCAGACCCAGGTCAGCCTCAAGGGCCCCGATGGCGAGCGTTTCCAGCCGGACGTGCTGATCATGTTGCCGGGCGACAAGCAGGTAGTGGTGGACTCCAAGGTCAGCCTGACTGCGTATCAGCAGTACGTGGCGGCCGATGACGAGGTGATCGGCCAAGCCGCCCTCAAGCAGCACGTGCTGTCGCTGCGCAATCATGTCAAAGGCTTGGCCGGCAAGGACTACAAGCGTCTTGAAGGCTTGCACAGCCTGGATTTCGTGTTGTTGTTCGTGCCCATCGAGGCCGCGTTTTCGGCTGCGTTGCAGGCCGAGCCGAACCTGTTCCAGGAAGCCTTCGACCGCCATATCGTAATCGTCAGCCCGACCACCTTGCTGGCGACCCTGCGGGTGATCGACAGCCTGTGGAAGCAGGAGCGGCAAAGCCAGAACGCCCGGGAAATTGCCGAGCGCGCCGGCTGGCTGTACGACAAGTTCGTATTGTTTATCCAGGACCTGGATGAAGTGGGTAATCGCCTACAACAGCTGGATAAGGCTTACAGTGCAGCGCGCAACAAGCTCACAGATGGTCGCGGCAATCTGGTCAGCCGGGTGGAACAATTGAAGCTGCTCGGCGCGCGCGCCAGTAAAGGTCTGCCTGCGGATCTGTTGGAAAAAGCGATGACCGACGAAGATGGCGTCGCCCAGCTACCTGACTAGACGCAGAACCGAAATGCGGGAGTGGGCTTTTGTGGGAGCCGGAGGACGCGCACGCTTCAATGATCAGGTCGGCTCTAAGGCCGCCTCGCTTTGCTTGTGATTTTGATCTCAGGCGCCCCGTTAAACCACGCTGGCCGTCATCCGATATTGATTTGGGGGGTAACCCGGCAGGACGCCGGGTTAGCCGCGCTGGGCCATGGATGGCCCATCGCGGCGGCCCCCCAAATCAATGTCGGATGACGGGCACACCGAGCCTAGGCGAGGTGCCGAGTGGTGGGGCAGGAGCCCTTTTGGTTACTTTTGGGGCTCTTTTCCAAAAGTGACCCGCCGTAAGGGCGGAACCAATAGCCGCCGTGACCGTAGCAATGGATCTGTACACAACCCCAAGAACCACGAAAGAGTCGTGTAGATACCGTTGACCATCGCAGGCAAACCAACTCCCACACGTTACAACGGCAAATGCCGATTCAGCAGCGCCCGCAACGCCGCCGGTTTCACCGGTTTGGCCAGGTAATCCAACCCCGCCGCATGCACCTCGGCCACCATTTCCGGCCGGCCATCGGCGCTGATCACCACCCCCGGAATCGGTTCCGCCAGTTGTGCGCGCAGCCAACCCATCAATTCGGTACCCGTCTCGCCGTGGTCCAGGTGGTAATCCACCAGGGCCAATTGCGGGCGCATGCCTTCTGCCAGCAACACGGCGCATTGCGCCTGGTCGCGTGCGGTCCAGACCTGGCAGCCCCAGCGGCTCAACAGGCTGCGCATGCCAATCAGGATGCTGTCCTCGTTGTCCACGCACAGCACCTGGGCGCCGCTCAACGGCAGGCCCTTTTCCGGTGTGGCTTGTACCTGCACGCTGGTCTGCGCCTTGGCCAGCGGCACGCTGACGCTGAACACGCTGCCTTTGCCTGGCCATGAGCGCACGCGCAAGCGGTGGCCGAGCACTCGGCACAGGCCGTCAGCAATGGCCAGGCCAAGGCCCAGGCCTTTCTCGGCACGGGTCTGGTGGCTGTCCAGGCGCTTGAACTCTTCGAAGATGACTTTCTGTTTATCCAGCGGAATGCCCGGGCCACGGTCCCACACTTCCAGGCGCAGTTCGCCACGCCGCCGTCGTACACCCAGCAGCACCGGGCCGTGGGCATAGCGGAAGGCGTTGGTCAGGAAATTCTGCAGGATCCGCCGCAGCAGTTTGATATCACTGTCGACGCGCAAGCGACTGCCGCGCAGGCGGAAACGCAAGCCTTGCTCCTGGGCCAGCACCTTGAACTCCGCGCCCAGGGCGTCGAACAGTTCACTCAAGGCAAATGGCTGACGCTGAGGGTTGATCTTGCCGTTTTCCAGGCGGGAGATATCCAGCAAGTCGCTGATCAGGTCTTCGGCCGAGCGCAACGAACTGTCCAGGTGCTGCACCAGTTGCCGGGCTTCGCCGGACAAACCTTCGCTCTGGTGGGAGAGGGCGGCCGAGAACAGTCGCGCAGCGTTCAGCGGTTGCATCAGGTCATGACTGACCGCGGCGAGGAAGCGGGTTTTCGACTGGTTGGCCGACTCGGCCACACCTTTGGCATCGGTCAGGGCCACGTTCAGTTGCGACAGTTCATGGGTACGCTCGGTGACCCGCTGCTCCAGACCCTCGTTGGCCTCGGTCAGGGCCTGCTCGGCCTCGCGGAAGGCAGTAATGTCAGTAAAACTCATGACGAACCCGCCACCCGGCATCGGGTTGCCGATCAGCTCGATCACCCGGCCATTGGGAAACAGTCGTTCCGAAGTATGGGCCCGGCCCTGGCGCATCCAGTGCAGGCGCCGTGCCACGTGGACTTCGGCCTCGCCCGGGCCGCATAGCCCGCGCTCGGCGTTGTAGCGAATAATGTCGGCAATCGGCCGGCCGACGCTGATCAGGCCCTCGGGATAGTTGAACAGCTCCAGGTAACGACGGTTCCAGGCCACCAGCTTGAGGGACTGATCCACCACGCTGATGCCCTGGGTGATGTTCTCGATCGCGCCCTGCAACAGCGCCCGGTTGAACTGCAGCACTTCGGAGGCTTCGTCAGCGATACGGACTACGTCCTCCAGCTGCATTTCGCGGCCTTCAATCGCTGCTTTCACCACCGCCCGCGTCGATGATGCACCCAGTACGCCAGCCAGCAGCCGTTCAGTGTGGGCGATCCAGTCGTTGTCGGCATTCTGGTTGGGGTTAAAGCCCTTGCCTTGGCGGTAGGCGAAGCGGATGAAGCTCTGTTGCGCCCGTTCTTCGCCGACAAAACGCGCGGCCAGGCTCAACAGGTCATTGATCTGCACCGAGAGCATGGAGCGGGCGCTGGCGCGCTGGCTGGTTTCCTGGCCGATGAACCGCCCGGCCTGCCAATGCTCCGAGACCCGTGTGCGCGACAGCACCGAGACCCAGGCGAACAGGGTGAAGTTACCCGCCAAAGACAGCACCACGCCCTGGGTCAGTGGGGTGATCGGCAGCCCCAGTGGGTTGCCATGCAACCAGGCCAGGCCCGGGAAGATATTCAGCGACCAGCCCAGGCTATGGGCGGCAATTGGCAACACCAGGGTGTAGAACCACAGGAAAGTGCCCGCCGCCAGGCCGGCAAACACGCCGCGCCGGTTGGCTTGCTTCCAGTACAGCGCGCCGAGCATCGCCGGTGCCAGCTGGGTCACGGCGGCAAACGCAATCTGGCCGATGGTCGCCAGGCTGGCGGTGGAGCCGAGCAGGCGGTAGCTGACATAGGCCAGCAGCAGAATGATCACGATACTGACCCGGCGTACCGAGAGCATCCAGTGACGGAAGACTTCGAACGGGCGCTCGGCGTTGGTCCGGCGCAGCAGCCACGGCAGCAACATATCGTTGGAGACCATAGTCGACAGCGCCACACTCGCCACAATGACCATGCCGGTCGCCGCCGAAGCACCGCCGATAAACGCCAGCAGTGCCAGGGCCGGATGGGCTTCGGCCAGAGGCAGGCTGATCACGTAGGAGTCCGGCAGTACCGAGCTGGGCAGCAGCATCTTGCCGCCCAGGGCAATCGGCACTACAAACAGTGCGGCCAGCACCAGATACGCCGGGAACACCCACTTGGCCAGGCGCAGGTCCTGGGGCTCGATGTTCTCCACTACAGTGACGTGGAACTGGCGGGGTAGACAGATGATCGCCATCATCGCCACGCCGGTCTGCACCACCATCGAGGGCCAGTTGACGGTCTCTTTCCAGTATTCCTCCAGCCTCGGCGCAAGCATTGCCTGGCTGAACAGATCGTTGAAACCGTCGTACAGGCCGTAGGTCACAAACGCACCCACGGCGAGAAACGCGAACAGCTTGACCAGAGACTCGAAGGCAATCGCCAGCACCATGCCACGGTGGTGCTCCGTCGCGTCGAGGTTGCGCGTGCCGAACACGATGGTGAACAGCGCCAGCACCAGGGACACGATCAGGGCGGTGTCTTGGGCCCGCGTGCCGGTGGCATCGGCGCCGGCGCCAATCAGCAGGTTGACCCCCAGCACGATGCCTTTGAGTTGCAGGGCAATATAAGGCAGCACGCCCACCAGGCAGATCAGCGCCACGACCACGGCCAGGGACTGGGATTTGCCATAGCGCGCGGCGATAAAGTCGGCGATGGAGGTGATGTTTTCCTGCTTGCTGATCAGAATCATCTTTTGCAGGACCCAGGGCGCCAGCACCAGCAGCAGGACGGGGCCCAGGTAGATCGGTAAAAATGCCCACAACTGTTCGGCGGCCTGACCTACAGCGCCGAAGAAGGTCCAACTGGTGCAGTACACCGCCAGCGACAGGCTATACACCCACGCACGCACCCGCGGCGGCAGGGGCGCACGGCGGCGGTCACCGTAGAAGGCGATGGCAAACATAATGGCCATATAGGCCAGGGCAACGGCGGCGATCAGCCCGCTGGACAGCGTCATGAATACTCCGGACATAAAAACGCCCAGGCATTCCAGGCCCGGGACGACAGTCTCGCATGATGGCCGGGGTTAGTCAGTGCCGACGAAGGTCGGGTAGGGGGCAGTTCCTACGATCGTGGCGGCAGGGTCTTCTGGCGCAGGATGTAGATTGTCACCAACACCGCACTGGTCAACATAAAACCCCGTGCCCAGGGCAATGGCACCAGGTAGCAAGAGATGCCGATGCTCAGCCACATCAGGCCGATTGCATAGACTTTGCCCTTGAGTGGGATGCCGTTGCCATCGAGGTAATCCCGAATCCAAGGGCCCAGGCGCGGATGGTTGACCAGCCAGTCGTAGAAGCGCGGTGAACTACGGGCAAAGCAGCCGGCGGCCAATAGCAGGAAGGGGGTGGTCGGCAAGACCGGCAGGAAGATTCCGATCACCCCGAGCACTACGCTCAACCAGCCAATGGCCAGCAGCACGTAGCGCACAATCGGGGAGCGGTTGCCCATGGGCGCCACGGGCGGGGGACTCAGTGATGGCGAGGCTTGAGGATCGCCGGTTTTTCGTCGGGGGCGTTGCACAGCAGGTACAGGGCGGTCAGTGCTTCCGGGATCTGTACGATCATGTCGTCCATCAGATTGGCATCGCTGGCGATGTCGGCGAACTCAGGCTGGTCGTCGAACAGGCCGGAACCGACCATGATCGGCAGCAGCATTTCGCTGACTTCTTCCTCGGCGGTTTCGAACCAGGCGGCTTCACGCAGGAACACACCTTCCATGAAACCAATGCACCAGCCGCGCAGGTCGGAGTCGTCCGGCTCTTCGCCGAGGTCGAGCTCGCAGGGCAGCTCGAACTCTTCATCGGAGGCCAGTTGGCGGGAGATGTGGGCCTTGAGCTGGATCAGGGTTTCTTCGATCTCGCTGCGCTGGGCCTCATCCTTGTAGTGCGGCTCTTCGGCGAACAGGGCGTCGATCCATTCACGATCAGGAACCGGTTCGGAGCAGATCGACAGCGCAGTCAGGTAGCCATGGGCGGCCACGTAGTCCAGCGCCTCGTCATGCAGCTCATCGGCATCGAGGAAGGCTTGCAGGCGGTTTAGTTGCTCAGCGAAGGACATTGAAAGACTACCTTGGGAATATACGATGCTGAATTCTAGGCTTTCTTGAGCGTGCAGGCCAGCCGCACGGCATATTTGCAAGGTTTTCAGATGGGCCGCTATTCGTCAGCGGCGCCCTTTGCCGGGGAGTGCTCGGGTATACTGCCGCGTTTTGTGATGCCCCTGCAGGCCGGATGCGGTTGCGGGAAAAGTTCGCTTACGGATTATTTTCCGGCCAGGCGTGCTTTTTCAGCCAGCCTGTACAGAGGGATTTCGGTGGAATTTGGAGTTTTTCATGCTTGAACAGGCTCAACGCGTCCTCAAGGACATCTTCGGCTACGACAGCTTTCGTGGCCGCCAGGGTGCGATCATTGAGCGCGTGGCTAGCGGCGGTGATGCCCTGGTCCTGATGCCTACCGGCGGCGGTAAGTCGTTGTGCTTCCAAGTGCCGGCATTGTTGCGCGAAGGGCTGGCGGTGGTGGTCTCGCCGTTGATCGCGCTGATGGACGATCAAGTGGCCACCCTGGAAGAACTGGGCGTCGCCGCCGCCGCGTTGAACTCTACCCTGAGCGCCGAGCAGCAGCGCGACCTGGCGGCGCGGATCCGCCGCGGCGAAGTGAAAATGCTGTATCTGGCGCCCGAGCGTCTGGTCCAGCCGCGGATGCTGGCGTTCCTGCAGAGCCTGGAAATCTCCCTGTTCGCAATCGACGAGGCCCACTGTGTATCCCAGTGGGGCCACGATTTCCGCCGTGAATACCTGCAATTGGGGCAACTGGCCGAACTGTTCCCCAACGTGCCGCGCATCGCCCTGACCGCCACGGCCGACAAGCGCACCCGCGAAGAGATCGTCGAGCGCCTGCACCTGCAGAACGCCGAACGTTTTCTCTCCAGCTTCGACCGTCCGAATATCTTTTACCGCATCGTGCCCAAGGAACAGCCGCGCAAGCAGTTGCTGGCGTTCCTTTCGGAGCGGCGCAGCGATGCCGGGATTGTCTACTGCCTGTCACGCAAGAAGGTCGATGAAGTGGCGGCGTTCCTGTGCGAGCAGGGCTACCCCGCGCTGCCTTACCACGCTGGCCTGCCCAACGAACTGCGGGCCTACCACCAGAAGCGCTTCCTCAACGAGGAAGGCCTGATCATGGTCGCGACCATTGCGTTTGGCATGGGCATCGACAAGTCCAACGTGCGCTTCGTGGCCCATATGGACTTGCCCAAATCCCTGGAAGCGTACTACCAGGAAACCGGGCGGGCCGGGCGTGATGGCCTGCCGGCGGATGCCTGGATGGTCTACGGCCTGCAGGATGTGGTGATGCTCAAGCAGATGCTGCAGAACTCCGAGGGCGATGAGCGCCACAAGCGCCTGGAGCAGCACAAGCTCGACGCCATGCTGTCGCTGTGCGAAGAAACCCGCTGCCGTCGCCAGACCTTGCTCGCCTATTTCGACGAAGACATGCCCCAGCCCTGCGGGCATTGCGACAACTGTGTAGATGGTGTGCAGACCTGGGATGCCACTGAGCCAGCACGTCAGGGCCTGTCGGCGATCTTCCGTACCGGCCAGCGTTATGGCGTCGGCCATCTGGTGGATGTGCTGCTGGGCAAGGACAACGAAAAAATTCGCAGCTTTGGTCACCAGCACCTGTCGGTGTATGGCGTGGGCAAGGCGCGGGCTGAAGGCGAATGGCGCTCGCTGTTCCGCCAGATGGTGGCCCGTGGCCTGGTGGATATCGACCTGGAAGGCTACGGCGGCCTGCGCTTGAACGACAGTTGCCGGCCACTGCTCAAAGGCGAGGTCAGCCTGGAGCTGCGCCGCGACCTCAAGCCGCAGACCACTGCCAAATCCAGCAGCACCAGCCAGGCCAGCCAACTGGTGCGTGGCGAAGAGCGCGAGCAGTGGGAAGCCCTGCGTGCCTTGCGCCGCAAGCTGGCGCAAGAGCACAGCGTGCCGCCCTACGTCATCTTCCCCGACTCCACCTTGCTGGAAATGTTGCGTGAGCAGCCCACCACCATGGCCGAAATGGCCCGGGTCAGTGGCGTCGGTGCGCGCAAGCTGGAGCGTTATGGCCAGGCCTTCCTGGAAGTCCTGGGCGGCCAGGCCGAGGCGCCGAAGGAAGTCGCCGATATCCGCCACGAACTGATCAGCCTGGCCCGCGCCGGCATGACCCCGATCCAGATCGCCGGGCAGTTGCAGTGCTCGGAAAAGAACGTCTACACCTTGCTGGCTGAGTCCATTGGCAAGCAACAGCTGTCATTGGAGCAGGCCCTTGATCTGCCGGAAGACTTGCTGGGTGAAATCCAGGATGCGTTTCTCGATGGTGAAGGCGAGTTGCCACCTGTTTCCGATATAGCACCGCTGTTCACCGGGCGGGTGCCTGAGGGTGTTTTGTACTGTGTGCGGGCCGCTTTGCAGTCGGAATTCGAGATTTGATGCGTCAATTACGACAATGTAACGAATCAGTACATTGCAAGCCTTGCCTACTGTCATAGGTCATGCTTAGCTGACTAATAATTAGCCACACTTTATTTTCAGTCTAACCCATGAGTTTTTTATGCCGTTAACCGATCAACACCGTTTTGGCATGCAGTTGGCGCAAATGTCCCGTGGCTGGCGCGCCGAGTTGGATCGCCGTCTGGCAGGGCTTGGGCTGTCCCAGGCCCGCTGGCTGGTGCTGCTGCATCTGGCCCGCTTTGAAGAAGCGCCGACCCAGCGTGAGCTGGCCCAGAGCGTCGGGGTGGAAGGGCCCACATTGGCGCGTCTGCTCGACAGCCTGGAAAGCCAGGGTCTGGTGCAACGCCAGGCTGTGCTAGAAGACCGGCGCGCCAAGCGCATTGTGTTGTGTGATCCGGCAAGGCCGCTGATTGATCAGATCGAGACTATTGCCACGGCTTTGCGCCAGGAGCTTTTTGTGGGGGTCGATGAGGAGGATATGCGGGTGTGCATGCGGGTGCATGGGCATATCCTGGCGAACCTGGAAAAGACCTGATCCGATTACGCCGCTGATCAAAATGTGGGGGGCGGGCTTGCTCGCGATGGCGTCGGGTCAGTTACTGGATATTTGGCTGACACTCCGTCATCGCGAGCAAGCCCGCTCCCACACAAGCCTGCTCCAGCTCGGCTAAGTGTTTTTCTTAGAACGTCTGCCCAAGATTCAGATACACCGCCTTCTGATTGTCATCATTGAACCCATAACTGAAATTCAACGGCCCCAGCGGTGTATCAAACCCGAGGAAGATGCTCGCGGCATTGATATAGCCACTGTCGAATTCATTGTCGTTGTTCCACGCCCGCCCCCGTTCCAGGGAGGCGCCCAGGTACAGTGGGAAGTCCAGCGGCAGGTACGAGCGTGGGGTCAGGCGGCGGTAGTAGACGGCGCGCATCAGGCTGATGTTCTGCCCGGAAATCGCATCCTGGCGGAACCCTGACAGCTGCCGCGCACCGCCCAGCAGGAAGCTGGAAATCACCACGTCTGAATTGTCCAGAGTGCGCCCGTAGCGACCGCCCAATACCAGGGTGTCCGGGCCGTGGCTCATGGCCTTGTCCAGCTTGAACTCCCATTGCCGGTAGCGCTGGTCGGAGCCGAGGCCGGGTTCGAATTCGCGGTAGGCCAGGCCAATGTCTTCGCCGGTATGGGGGAAGTACACGTTATCCAGGGAGTCGAACGAGTACTTCAGTTCGTAGAAGCCCTCGCTGAAGCTCACGCTTGGTAGGTCGCGGTCGCCAATGCGCACATCGGCCTTGCCCCAGGCCTCGCCGACACCGAAGCGGATTTCGCCGCTGTTGCCGATCTGCCGGCCGACGTTCAAGCCAAAACCATAGCGCTCCAGGCGGTACTCGGAGATCGGGTCGTTATCCAGGATCAGTTCGACGTTTTGCGCCTGGGCGCTGATATAGGGGGCGACGAAATAGCGGGAGCCGGTATCCATCGGCTGATAGAACTCGCTGTACAGCTCCTGGCGATCACCGATCTGCACCCGGGTCAGCCATTCGGCGCCGAGGCGGTTGATGCCGTTGATGCGGTAGCTGGCGCCGAGGTTGAAGGCGCTGTCGCCGCGCATGTCATCGGACAGGTTGAGCCCCAGGCGCAGGTAGTCGGTGCCGCTGCGTTTGCCGCGCGCGCTGATGACCAGGGTGTTGTCCGGGCCTTTTTTCACCACGCGGTATTGCACCTGTTCGAAGTAATCCAGGCCGTACAGGGTGCCCATATCCGATTGCAGGCGCGCCAGGTTCAGGGGCTCGCCAATGGGTTGGCGGATGTAGTAGCGGATCACGTCGTCGCCGACTTTCGAGTCGTTCTCCACCTTGATCGCGGTAATCGTCGGGTTGCGCTGGCCCGGCGTGCGGGCGGCGGTCAGTTCGGCGTCCACGGACCCG
Organism: Pseudomonas sp. WS 5411; assembly: GCF_012985595.1. Taxonomy (NCBI): domain Bacteria; kingdom Pseudomonadati; phylum Pseudomonadota; class Gammaproteobacteria; order Pseudomonadales; family Pseudomonadaceae; genus Pseudomonas; species Pseudomonas sp. WS 5411. Next base: position 39,819 of record NZ_JAARMC010000006.1, on the reverse strand, counting down.
GTTGGGCGCAGGCGTGCCAGGCGGGTATCCAGCGCGCGGGTGGCGCGGTAGCCGGCGTCGATCATGTCTTTGGCGCGGCCAAAATCGGTCACGCCATACGCGGCCAATGGTGGCTGGATCAGCACATCGCCTGCGTGCAGGGCCTTGAGTTGTTCTTCGGAATTTCGGCGGGTCATCAGGGTGATGGACTGGTTGAGCACATCCACCACCGTCGTCAATTGCTTGCGGCTGCGCAAGGGCGTGCCGATATCCACCACAATGGCGATATCGACCCCCATCTCACGCGCCACATCCAGGGGGATGTTGTCGGTCATGCCGCCATCCACCAGCAGCCGGCCGTCCAGCTCCACCGGGGCGAACACTGCGGGGATCGACATGCTGGCGCGAATCACCTGGGGCAGATGGCCCTTGCGAAACACCACTTTTTCGCCGCTGGTGATGTCAGTGGCCACGGCGCGGAATGGAATCGGCAGCTTGTCGAAGTCGCGGGTGTTGCTGCTGTGGGCGAACATGCTCTCCAGCAGCAGCGCCAGGTTCTGGCCCTGGATCACGCCCAGGGGCAGGCCCAGGCTGCCGTCATCGCGAAAACTCAGTTTCTGCTTGATCAGGAAGTCCCGGTCATCCTGTTTGCGCCGGAACGGCACATCTTCCCTGGGCGGGGCATCGGACAGCGCCAACTGCCAGTCGATGCTCAGGGCGAGCTTTTCCAGTTCGTCGATCTTGTAGCCTGATGCGTACAGCCCGCCAATCACCGCGCCCATGCTGGTGCCGGCAATCGCGTCGATGTGGATGCCTTGCTCTTCCAGGGCCTTGAGCACGCCGATGTGGGCCAGGCCGCGGGCAGCGCCGCCGGAGAGCACCAGGCCGATTTTCGGGCGCGGGGCTTCCACGGCGTGGACAAAGACAGGGAGTAAGCACAGCAACAGGCAGGACAACAGGCGGCGCATCATCAATCTCGGGGCTGGACGATAAAGGCCGGTATTATAGCCATCCGATTCACCTGTCCCGTCATGCAGGAGTCTGTCATTTCATGTCCACTGCCAAGCCTGAGATTGTCATCACCTATTGCACCCAATGCCAGTGGCTGCTGCGCGCTGCGTGGCTGGCCCAGGAACTGTTGAGCACCTTTGCCGATGACCTCGGCAAAGTGGCGCTGGAGCCGGCGACCGGCGGGGCGTTTCGCATTACGTGCGACGGTGTACAGATCTGGGAGCGCAAGGCCGATGGCGGGTTCCCGGAGGCCAAGGTGCTCAAGCAGCGGGTGCGCGACCAGATTGATCCGCAGCGAGACCTGGGGCACAACGACCGCGCCTCGTAAACGGCACTGCCGGCGCTTGGCCGGCAGTGTCGGGTGCTTTACTTGGCGGCCATTTTATTCTTGATCCAGCCGACGACAAACGTCAGCACCAAGCCGCCCACACCACCGCCAACGATATTGCTGCCCACCGCCGCAACATCCAGGGCTCCGCCCGCCGGCATGCCGCTGATGGCCGAGACGATCTGCCCCAGCACCAGGCCGCCGACGCCGCCGACCAGGGTGTTGAGCCCGGAACCCAGGCCTTGCTTGCTCAGGCCGGCGATATTGCCGCCGACCGCGCCGCTGATGATCTGAATGATCAGGGTGATAAACATGTCCATGGTGAAACTCCTGCAGAGCGTTAGGGGAGTGACCACTCGCATGCAGCAACTTCAAGGACCACGGCTGTCGTCGAGGAGTCTGTATCCGTTGAACGACAGCTGACTGTTGCGGATACAAAAAGTATAGATCAGGCCGCGGCCGTCGGTTGCCTGGCCTTGACAGGGCGGCTCATCAAGCCTGAGACGACTATGGCGGCAATAATCAGCACACCGCCCAGCAGCATGCGCAGGGTCGGGGTTTCGCTGAACAGCAGCCAGGCCACGGTGATGCCATACACCGGCTCCATGGCGAATACCACAGCAGCGGTGCGCGCCTTGAGCACCTTGAGGCTGCCGACAAACAAACTGTGGGCCAGGCCGGTACAGAACACCCCCAACAGGCCGATCCACAACCAGTCCAGGGCGCGTACTTCTGCGAGGCCTGGGGCCGCGACAGGTAGCAGGCACAGGGCGACTACCACGTTCTGGCACAAGGCCGCCTGCACGGGCGGGATGCTGGCGCTGGCCCGGTTGTTCAATGACAGCAGCGAGAACAGCAGGCCCGAGACCACGGCCCAGACCAGGCCGCTGGTGGCCTGGCTGGCGAGATCGAAGTCCGGGGTGACCAGCACCAGGCCGACGCTGACCAGCACCACCAGCACCATTTCATTGGCGCGGATCCGCTCGCGAAAGATCAGCCCTTCGAGGATCACCGTAAACGCCGGGAAGGTGGTGAAACCCAGCGTCGCAATCGCCACGCCGGCCACTTTCACCGCAATAAAGAAACTCACCCAGTGCCCGGCCAGCAGCAAGCCGCTGAGCAGCAGGCGCCGCAGGTCGGCGCTGTACAGCTTGTGCCAGGGTGTGTTGCTGGCGAAGCGGGCGAACAATGCCAGGGCTAGCACGGCGAAGGCGGCGCGGCCAAACACGATAATGCTCGGCGAGGCGGCGGCGAGTTTGCCGAAGACGCCGGTGAGGCCAAACATTAATGCACCAATGTGCAGGGCGCCGAGGGCTGTGCGCGGGGTCATGACAATCCTTAAAACAGTGGGCAGGCAGGCATCCAGTCTAGAGCGCCTGGCGCCTGGGTGTCTGTCGTGGGAATCGCCGGTTTTATCGCAGGACTAGCGCCGCTTGTCGAGTCGGCGCAAAGCTCCGGGCGAGCTGCCGAACTCGCGCAACACGGCGGCGGCAAACGCACTTTGCGAGGCATAGCCAACCCGCGCGGCGATCTCGCCAATCGGCAGGAGGCTGTCGCGCAGCAAGCCACGGGCCATTTGCAGGCGACGATTGCGGATGTAGTCCATGGGAGTCAGCCCGCATTCGGTGACAAAGCGTGCGTGCAGGCGGGCGACGGACATATCCGCCAGCCGTGCCAGATCCGCGACCTGCAGCGGGTAGGCCGCATGCTGGTCGATATGGGCATTGAAGGCGCCATAGGGCAGGCGTCGTGCGCCGGTGTGCGCAGGTGGTTGGCCATTGAGCGTGGCCAGTAGCAGCACCGCACCTTGTTGGGCGATCAAGGGGTCATCCAGTGCGCCGCTCGCCAGCCAGTTGACCAACTGGCCCTGGCGGCTATCCAGGCTCACCCGCGCCGGCCGATCCAGCAGGCGGCGACTGGCATCCGCGTGCTCGCCCAAGGATTGCACCATCCACTGTTCGTCGGGCACATCCAGTACCAGGCAGTGGCTGCCCTGGGGGCTGCCGCAGGCGTGATGGGTGGAGAAGGGCAGGACCATCACCCCTTGCGGGCAAACTTCGCCGCCGATGCCTTCCACCTCGAAATCCAGGCGGCCGGCCAGGCCGAACACCAGTTGCGCATGGTCATGGCTATGGGCAATCAGGTCGTGGGTGTAATGGCGCAGCGTGAGGGTCGGTCTCATCGCAATCTCCCGGGCAGGCCGGCAGTTTACACCGCCCGACGGGCGGCGGGCGCTGTCATCTGACTGACGCAAGACTGTCATGGGCTATTAATTGCCCGGGCGCAAGCTGGCGAAAACACCCCTGAGGTATGCCCATGACCAGCGCCGAGCTCGCCAAACCCAGCCGCAAGCAACGGGTTCGTACCCTGTGGATCTCCGACGTGCACCTGGGCACCCGGGACTGCCAGGCCGAACATCTGTCGCAGTTCCTCAAGGGCTACCACGCCGACAAGGTGTACCTGGTGGGCGATATCATCGACGGCTGGAAACTGCGCAGCGGCATGTACTGGCCCCAGGCCCACACCAACGTGATCCGCCGCCTGCTGACCATGAGCAAGCGTGGCACCGAGGTGATCTACGTCACCGGCAACCACGACGAGTTCCTGCGCCGCTATTCCAAGCTGATCCTGGGCAATATCCAACTGGTGGACGAAGCGGTGCATGTGACTGCCGATGGCCGGCATCTGCTGGTGATCCACGGCGACCAGTTCGACGTGATCACCCGTTACCACCGTTGGCTGGCGTTTCTTGGCGATTCGGCCTACGAGTTCACCCTGACCCTCAACCGCTGGCTGAACCACTGGCGGGCGCGTTATGGCTATGGCTACTGGTCGCTGTCGGCGTACCTCAAGCATAAGGTGAAGACAGCGGTGAGCTTTATCAGCGATTTCGAGGAAGCCATCGCCCATGAAGTGACCAAACGCGAGCTGCACGGCGTGGTGTGCGGGCATATCCACCATGCGGAGATTCGCAAGGTGGGAGAGGTGGACTACCTCAATTGCGGGGATTGGGTGGAGTCGTGCACGGCATTGATCGAGCACTGGGATGGGCATATCGAGTTGTATCGGTTGGCGGATGCCCAGGCCAAGGAGGCGCAGGTCAAGGCCGAGATGGTTGCTGGCTGAAGATCGCCTCGGTCAAAAAATGTGGGAGCGGGCTTGCTCCCACATTTGGATAGCGTTTTGTCTTAGGGTTTACATACGTGCGCAATGGCATCGGCAAGCAACCCCAGGCGCGTCTCATCAATCCCGGCCACGTTGGCCCGCCCGGAACTGACCATGTACACGCTGTGTTTTTCCCGCAGCTGTTTCACCTGTTCGGCGCTCAGGCCGGTATAGGAAAACATCCCGCGCTGCACGCCGACATGGGCAAAACGCTCAGACAGCCCATGGGGCGCCAGCGCTTCGACCAGGCCTGAACGCAATTGCGCGATACGCGAGCGCATGCCTTCGACTTCGCTGCTCCACAGCTGTTTGAGCTCCCTATCACCGAGGATGGTCGCGACTACGGCAGCGCCATGATCCGGCGGTGTCGACCACAGGTTGCGCGCGATAAACGCCAGCTGGCTGCGCACATCCAGCAGTTTCTCGGCATCGTTGGCACACACAATCAGCGCGCCGACGCGGTCGCTGTACAAGCCGAAATTCTTCGAGCAGGAGCTGGTGATCAGCACCTCAGGCAGTTCATCGGCAAACAAGCGCACCGCCCACGCGTCCTGTTCCAGGCCATCGCCAAAACCCTGATAGGCGAAGTCGATCAGCGGCAGCAGTTGGCGCTCGCGCACGATCTGCAGGACCTGGCGCCAGTCGTCCTGGGACAGGTCGAAACCGGTGGGGTTGTGGCAGCAGGCGTGCAGCAGCACCACGTCGCCCTCGGGCACCGTGGCCAGGGTGGCGAGCATGGCTGGTACGTCGAGGCGGTTGTCACTGCCCACATAGGGGTAGTGGCTGACCTTGAGCCCGGCCTTGGCGAAGATGGTTTCGTGGATCGGCCACGTCGGGTTGCTCAGCCACACGCCACGGCCTGGCAGGCAGTGGGCGATAAAATCGGCGCTCAGGCGCAGGGCGCCGGTGCCACCTGGGGTTTGCGTGGCGCCGGCGCGTTGTGCCTTGAGCAGCGCGGAATCGGCGCCCAGCACCAATTCACTGATCAGGCGGCCGAAAGTCGGGTCGCCATGCCCGCCGATGTAAGTCTTGGTGGTTTGCTGGTCGACCAGGCGCTGCTCGGCGCGTTTGACCGCCTGCAGGATCGGGGTCAAGCCCTGGGCATCTTTATAGACGCCCACGCCCAGGTCGAACTTTTGCGGGTTGGTGTCCTTGGCATAGGACTCCATCAGCCCCAGGATCGGATCACCGGGCACCCGGCCAATCGCGGCGAAATGCATTACTTGCGGCCCTCGGCGTCCTTGGCCACTTCGTCAGTGCGAGCGGCCATGATGAAGTCGTTGCGGTGCAGGCCCTTGATGGAGTGGCTCCACCAGGTCACGGTGACTTTGCCCCATTCGGTCAGCAGGCCAGGGTGATGACCTTCAGCCTCGGAGATTTCGCCCATGGCGTTGGTAAAGGCCAGGGCGAATTTGAAGTTCTTGAACAGGAATACTTTTTCCAGTTGCATCACGCCGTCGCGCACTTCGATGTTCCAGTCGGGGATCTGCTTGATCAGCGCCGGCAGTTCTGCGTCGCTGACTTGTGGGGCATCGGCGCGGCAGGCTTCGCAATGGGCTTGGTTCAAGGTGGTCATAACGGTGTTCCTGAAATCGAGTATGTGGAATTCGGTTGCCAGTCGCGTCACCCTAAAGCAACGCGCGGCCAGGGAACAGACTCACCTGGCCTTTAAAGCATCAGTTCAAGCCGCCTTGGGCTTGGGGGGAAACTTTGGTGCATGCAACCCCAGCTGCATGCCGCGTTCGACCATGCCCATGATGTCTTCCTGCGCCACTTCGAACAGGCGCTTGAGGTTGGGCAGGGCGAAATACAGCGGCTGCAGGATGTCGATGCGATACGGCGTGCGCATGGCTTCCAGCGGGTCGAAGGCCTGATGCTCGGGCTCATCCGACAGGCAGTACACCGTCTCTTTCGGTGACGACAAAATACCGCCACCGTAGATGCGCCGGCCTTGGGGGGTGTCCACCAGGCCAAACTCGATGGTCATCCAGTACAGGCGCGCCAGGTACACGCGCTGCTCCTTGGTGGCCGCCAGGCCGAGCTTGCCGTAGGTGTGGGTGAATTCGGCGAACCAGGGGTTGGTCAGCAGTGGGCAGTGGCCGAAAATCTCGTGGAAAATATCCGGCTCTTGCAGGTAATCCAGCTCTTCGCGGGTACGAATAAAGGTCGCCACCGGAAACTGCTTGTTGGCGAGCAATTCAAAGAAGGTCTGGAAGGGGATCAGCGCCGGCACCCGCGCCACTTGCCAGCCGGTGGTTTCGGCCAGCACTTTGTTGATTTCGGCGAGTTGCGGAATACGGTCATGGGGCAGGCCGAGCTTGTCGATGCCGTCCAGGTATTCCTGGCAGGCGCGACCCTCGATCACTTTCAGTTGACGGGTGATCAGGGTGTTCCACACCGCGTGTTCTTCGGGCGGGTAGTGGATAAAACCTTGCGCATCGGGCTCGCGGGCCACGTAGTGCGTCTGTTTCATACGGCTCTCCTGCTAGGCATTCGTTCTTGTTATGTCCTGCTATGGGCTTATTGATACTCCGCCTGGCCGTGGATTCCACCCGCTGTTAAGGGAAGCCTGTAGGAAAAGTCGGTGTCTTTTGTAAAGTATTCGTTACGATTTTGCCGTCGAGCACGCTGCATTGCGTTTTGCTGGTTTGAAAAGGGCGCTGGCTGTCACATAATCTTGACGACTATCTGCGTCCGGTGACAAAAAGACGCAGCCCGATCAGCCCTCCTACAACAAACCGGGCCTTTACATGCGTATCAAAGTGCATTGCCAGAACCGCATCGGCATCCTGCGGGACATCCTCAACCTGCTGGTGGAGTACGGGGTCAACGTGGCCAAGGGCGAGGTTGGCGGCGAACATGGCAATGCCATCTACCTGTACTGCCCGAACCTGGTGAATATGCAATTCCAGGCCCTGCGCCCGCAGTTCGAGGCGATTGCCGGGGTGTTTGGCGTCAAGCGGGTAGGGCTGATGCCCAGCGAGCGTCGGCACATGGAACTCAACGCCTTGCTGGGGGCGTTGGAGTTCCCGGTGCTGTCCATCGACATGGGCGGCTCGATTGTCGCGGCCAACCGCGCGGCGGCGCAGTTGCTCGGGGTGCGGGTGGACGAAGTGCCGGGGATTCCCCTGTCACGCTACGCCGAGGACTTCGACCTGCCGGAGCTGGTGCGTGCCAGCAAGTCGCGGATCAATGGCCTGCGGGTCAAGGTCAAGGGCGACGTGTTTCTCGCCGACATCGCCCCGCTGCAATCCTCCGAACATGACGACAGCGAAGCCATGGCCGGCGCCGTACTGACTCTGCACCGCGCCGACCGGGTCGGTGAGCGCATCTACAATGTGCGCAAGCAGGAGCTGCGAGGCTTCGACAGCATTTTCCAGAGCTCTAAAGTGATGGCGGCGGTGGTGCGTGAAGCCCGGCGCATGGCGCCCCTCGATGCACCCCTATTAATAGAAGGCGAAACCGGCACCGGTAAAGAATTGTTGGCGCGCGCCTGTCACCTGGCCAGCCCGCGTGGGCAGTCGCCGTTGATGGCACTCAATTGCGCGGGGTTGCCGGAGTCGATGGCCGAGACCGAGCTGTTCGGCTACGGCCCTGGCGCGTTTGAAGGGGCACGGGCAGAGGGCAAGTTGGGGCTGTTGGAACTGACGGCGGGCGGTACGTTGTTTCTGGATGGCGTGGGTGAAATGAGCGCGCGATTGCAGGTGAAATTGCTGCGCTTTCTGCAGGACGGCTGCTTCCGGCGCGTGGGCAGTGATGAAGAGGTTTACCTGGATGTGCGAGTGATTTGCGCGACCCAGGTGGACTTATCGGAATTGTGTGCCCGTGGCGAGTTTCGCCAGGACCTGTATCACCGGCTCAATGTGTTGTCGTTGCATATCCCGCCGCTGCGCGAATGCCTCGACGGTTTACCGCCGCTGGTCGAGCACTTTATCGACCAGGCCAGCCGCCTGATTGGCTGCCCGCTGCCCAAGCTGGCGCCGGCGGCCATGGAGCGCCTCAGCCACTACCATTGGCCGGGCAATGTGCGGCAGTTGGAAAACGTGCTGTTCCAGGCGGTGTCGCTGTGTGAGGGCGGCACGATCAAGGCTGAACATATTCGCTTGCCGGACTACGGCGTGCGTCAGCCGCTTGGCGACTTTTCCCTGGAGGGTGGCTTGGAGGAGATCGTCGGGCGGTTTGAAAAGGCCGTGCTCGAAAGCCTGTATGCCGAGCACCCCAGCAGCCGGTTGCTGGGTAAGCGCCTAGGCGTGTCCCACACCACCATCGCCAATAAATTGCGCGATTACGAAGTGCTCAAGGCCGACAAATAAGCCCCTGACACAACGGGATAAAAATGTGGGAGCGGGCTTGCTCGCGAAGGCAGTGGATCAGTCAATACAGGTACCGACCGATCCACCGCCTTCGCGAGCAAGCCCGCTCCCACAATGGATCTGTGTTAATGCCAAGACCGGTGTTTGCCGCAACCGGCAGAACTCCGCCGTTTTTCCGACTCGTCCTGCCCCTCCAATAATCCTTGATACGCCCCAACCCCTTGCCCCGCGTGCCTTTCCCCGACTTTTAAAAAGTTGGTGCGCAAATTGCTAAAGACTCCTCAGTACATCGGTGGGCGGCAAACGTCCGTCAGTAAGAGGAATGAGCGTGGACAAGTACCTTTATGTGGCAATGACCGGCGCCAGCCAGAATGCTCTGGCGCAAAAGGCCCATGCCAACAACCTGGCGAACATTTCCACCAACGGTTTTCAGCGTGACCTGGAGCAGGCCCGTTCGATGCCGGTGTTTGGTGACAGCTTTCCGGCGCGGGCGTTTGCCCTGACCGAGCGTCCTGGTACCGATTTTTCTCCGGGTTCGATGGTCGAGACCGGCCGTGACCTGGACGTTGCCGTCGGCGGCGATGGCTGGATCGCCGTGCAAACCCCCGATGGCGGCGAAGCCTACGTGCGCACCGCGAGCATGAATATCGACGCACTGGGCGTGCTGCGGGCCGGCAACGGCATGCCGATCATGGGCAATGGCGGGCCGATTTCGGTGCCACCCGAGCAGAAGGTCGAAGTCGGCGAAGACGGCACCATCAGCATCCGCGCCATGGGCGAAGGCCCACGGGTGATGGCAGAGGTGGACCGTATCAAGCTGGTCAAGCCGGACCTGGCCAATATGACCAAGGGCCTGGATGGCGCGATCCACACCAAGGACGGCCAGCCGGCGGTGGCCGATGCCAGCGTCAAGGTGAATTCGGGCTTCCTGCAGTCGAGCAACGTCAATGCCGTCGAAGAAATGACGGCGGTGCTGGCCCTGTCCAAGCAGTTCGAATTGCACGTGAAAATGATGAACAGCGCCAAAGAAGACGACCAGGCCATGACTCGCGTCATGCAGATGAGCTGATTGCAGCGCCACTGACTACTAATTTTGTAACGCGGCGCCAACAAACAGGCGCACGAAGGAGAACAGCATGCTTCCGGCTCTATGGGTTGCCAAAACCGGTCTGTCCGCCCAGGACACCAACCTGACCGTTATTTCCAACAACCTGGCGAACGTTTCGACCACGGGCTTCAAACGTGATCGCGCCGAGTTCCAGGACCTGCTCTATCAGATCAAGCGCCAGCCGGGTGCGCAGTCGACCCAGGACAGCGAATTGCCGTCGGGCCTGCAAGTGGGTACCGGTGTGTCCATCGTCGGCACCCAGAAGAACTTCACCGCCGGCAACCTGCAGCAAACCGGGCAGCCGCTGGACATGGCGATCAATGGCCGTGGCTTCTTCCAGATCCTGCAGCCGGATGGCACTACCTCCTACACCCGTGACGGCACCTTCCACCTGGACTCCAACGGCCAGGTCGTGACCGCCAACGGTTTTGCCCTGGAGCCGGCGATTGTCGTGCCCAACGATGCCCAGACCTTCACGGTCGGCGCCGACGGCACCGTGTCCGTCACCATCGCCGGCAACCCGGCGTCGCAAGTGATCGGCAACCTGCAGACCGCCGACTTCATCAACCCGGCCGGCCTGCAAGCCACCGGGAACAACCTGTTCCTGGAAACCGCTGCCAGCGGCGCGCCGCAAGTCGGCACGCCGGGCCTCAACGGGTTTGGCACCACCCTGCAAAGCACCCTGGAAACCTCCAACGTCAGCACCGTGGAAGAGATGGTCAACATGATCACCACCCAGCGTGCCTACGAGATGAACTCCAAGGTGATTTCCACCGCCGACCAGATGCTTTCGTTCGTTACGCAGAATCTGTAATCCAGTCTATGGGGCGCTCATAAGGCGCCTGCAACACCGTGAGGTAAGGGTCATGAGTCGCTTTGTTTCTGTTCTGGCATTGAGTGGGATTGCCGTGCTCGCGGGCTGTGTCGCCCCGACGCCAAAACCCAATGACCCGTACTACGCGCCGGTGTTGCCGCGCACGCCACTGCCAGCCGCTGCCAACAATGGCTCGATCTACCAGGCCGGTTTTGAGCAGAACCTGTACAGCGACCGCAAGGCGTTCCGTGTTGGCGACATCATCACCATCACCCTCAACGAGCGCACCACGGCGAGCAAGAACGCCAACTCTCAGGTGGCCAAGAACAGCAAGACCGGCATCGGCCTGACCTCGCTGTTTGGCGGTGGCTTGAACACCAACAACCCCCTGGGCAGTGGTGACTTGAGCCTGGACGTGGGCTACAGCGGCGACCGCGCCACCAACGGCAGCAGCAAGGCCGGGCAGGGCAACAGCCTGGTAGGTTCGATCACCGTGACCGTGGCCGACGTGCTGCCCAACGGCATCATTGCCGTGCGCGGCGAGAAGTGGATGACCCTCAACACCGGTGACGAACTGGTGCGCATCGCCGGCATGGTGCGCGCGGACGATATCGCCACCGACAACACCGTGCCGTCCACACGGATTGCCGATGCACGCATTACCTATTCGGGTACGGGTTCGTTTGCCGACGCCAGTCAGCCGGGTTGGTTCGACCGTTTCTTCCTTAGCCCGCTGTTCCCTTTCTAGGTGATCACTTTGAATCTCAAACAGCTGATGGCAGCGGTGTTGTTGCTCTCCCTGAGCGTTGCTGCCCAGGCCGAACGCCTGAAGGACATCGCCAGTATTTCCGGGGTGCGCAGCAACCAGTTGATCGGCTACGGCCTGGTGGTGGGGCTCAACGGCACGGGCGACCAGACTACCCAGACCCCGTTCACCCTGCAGACCTTCAACAACATGCTCTCGCAGTTCGGGATCAAGGTGCCGCCAGGTTCGGGCAACGTGCAGTTGAAGAACGTCGCGGCGGTGTCGATCAGTGCGGATCTGCCGGCGTTCTCCAAGCCGGGGCAGGTGGTGGACATCACCGTATCCTCTATCGGTAACTCGAAAAGCCTGCGTGGCGGCACCTTGCTGATGACGCCGCTCAAAGGTATCGACGGCAACGTCTACGCCATCGCCCAGGGCAACCTGGTGGTGGGCGGGTTTGATGCCGAAGGGCGTGACGGTTCGAAGATCACCGTCAACGTGCCATCGGCCGGGCGGATTCCTGGCGGCGCCACGGTGGAACGTACCGTGCCCAGCGGTTTCAACCAGGGCAACAGCCTGACCCTGAACCTCAACCGTTCGGACTTCACCACCGCCAAGCGTGTGGTCGACAAGATCAACGACATGCTCGGCCCAGGCGTGGCCCAGGCCATTGACGGCGGCTCGATCCGCGTGACTGCGCCGCTGGACCCAAGCCAGCGTGTGGACTACCTGTCGATCCTGGAAAACCTTGAGGTCGATCCGGGCCAGGCGGTGGCCAAGGTCATCATCAACTCGCGTACCGGCACTATCGTGATCGGCCAGAACGTCAAGGTGTCGCCAGCGGCCGTGACCCACGGCAGCCTGACCGTGACCATTACCGAAGACCCGATTGTCAGCCAGCCCGGGCCGTTGTCCGGTGGCCAGACCGCCGTGGTCCCACGCTCCCGGGTCAATGCCCAGCAAGAAGCCAAGCCGATGTTCAAGTTCGGTCCCGGCACCACCCTGGACGAGATTGTCCGTGCGGTGAACCAGGTGGGCGCGGCGCCCGGCGACTTGATGGCAATCCTCGAAGCCCTGAAACAGGCCGGCGCCTTGCAAGCCGACCTGATCGTGATTTGAGGCCATGGACATGCGCAAGAGCGGTATCGCCAGCACGGCAGACTCGGGGTCCTACTCCGACCTGAACCGGCTTAACCAGCTCAAGTTCGGCGACAAGAACAGCGACGGCAACATGCGCAAAGTGGCGCAGGAGTTCGAGTCGCTGTTTCTCAACGAGATGCTCAAATCCATGCGCTCGGCCACCGATGCCCTGGGCAAGGACAACCCGCTGAATACTCCGGCGGCCAAGCAGTATCAGGAAATGTACGACCAGCAACTGGCGGTCTCGCTGTCTCGCGAGGGCGGCGGTATAGGCCTGGCGGACGTTTTGCTGCGCCAGATGCAAAAGAACAAGCCGGTGGAAGGGCAGGCCTCGACCCTGCAGGGCCCGGACGCGGCAGAGAAGAAAGTCGACGTGCCGACCCCGATTGCCGCCGGCACCCAGGCGGATGGCCCGTTGGGTCGTTCCAATGGCCAGCGTGCGCTGTGGGCGGCGCGGGTCGAAGTGGCGCCGCGGGCCGATGAAGGCACCCTGCGCAATGACATGGCGCTGATGAATCAGCGCCGCATCGCCCTGCCGAGCAAGCTCACCGATCGCCTGCTGGCCGGTATCGTGCCGGGCGTCGAGGCGGCGGGCGCCGCCAAGGCTGCGCCACTGCGCAACAGTGCCGCCGAAGATGGCGTGATCAACGGTGCTGCGCGCACCTTTGCCGCCCGCGATTCGCGCATGCAGATTTACGGCCGCGCCGTGGCCCAGCCACCGCTGGCCCCGGCGAAAAAAGCCTTCAGTTCGCAAGACGAGTTTGTCGCCACCATGCTGCCCATGGCCAAGCAGGCGGCCGAGCGCATCGGCATCGACCCGCGCTACCTGGTGGCCCAGGCTGCCCTGGAAACCGGCTGGGGCAAATCGGTAATGCGCCAGCAAGACGGCAGCAGCAGCCACAACCTGTTTGGCATCAAGGCCGGGCAGAGCTGGCAGGGCGCCCAGGCGCGGGCGATCACTAGTGAGTTTCGCAATGGCGAGATGGTCAAGGAGACGGCGCAGTTCCGTTCCTACGACTCGTATCAGGACAGCTTTCACGACCTCGTGACTTTGTTGCAAAGCAATGAAAGATATAAAGAAGTCTTGAAGTCGGCCGATAACCCGGAACAGTTTGTACGCGAGTTGCAAAAAGCCGGGTATGCAACGGATCCGGCGTACGCCAGCAAGATTTCGCAGATCGCCAAAACCATGAACAGCTACCAAAACTACGCTGCCGCTGGCGCATCCACTCATTTATAAGGTTTGAACCATGGGTTTGCTCAATATCGGGATGTCAGGACTCAATGCGGCTCAGGGATCGCTTGCGACCTTGAGTAACAACATTGCCAACGCCAAGACCCCTGGATACTCGCGTCAGCAGACCATGCAGACCGCCAATGGCATGTCCGCGGCCGGTGGGGTGTTCGTCGGCACCGGCACTACGCTGTCGGATGTACGCCGGGTGTATAACCAGTTCCTCGATACCCAGTTGCAGACCACCACGTCGCTGAATTTTGATGCCAAGGCCTACCTGGACCAGATCGGTTCGGTGGACAAGCTGCTGTCCGACAAGTCCACCGGTGTCGGTGCGGCTTTGAACAGCTTCTTCGCCGCGTTGCAGACGTCTTCGGCCAACCCCAGTGACAACTCCGCGCGCCAGTTGGTCTTGACCATTGCCCAGACCTTGGGCAACCGTTTCAACTCGATTGCGACCGAACTGAACAAACAGAAAGAAGGCATCAACAGCCAGTTGGAGACCATTACCGGCCAGGTCAATCAGTTGACCTCCTCGATTGCCTCCCTCAACCAGCAGATCTTCCAGGCCAAAGGCCAGGGCAACGGCGAGCCGGCGAACCTGCTGGATGCACGCAACGAAGCGGTGCGTTCGCTCAACGAACTGGTAGGGGTCAAGGTCACTGAGTCGGACGGCCATTTCAATGTCTCCCTGGGTACCGGGCAGACCCTGGTCGCGGACGGTGTGTCGAACAAGCTGTCGGCGGTGCCGAGCAAGGACGACAAGAGCCAGTACTCGGTGGTGTTGACCACCAGCGGGCAACCCATGGACGTCAGCTCGGTGATCAGCGGTGGCTCCATCGGTGGCTTGCTGCGTTATCGCCAGGACGTGCTGATGCCGGCCATCAACGACCTGGGGCGTACCGCCATGGTGGTCGGCGAGGCCATCAATACCCAGCTGGGGCAGGGCCTGGACGCCAACGGGCAGTTCGGCGCCGCGCTGTTCAATGACATCAACAGCGTATTTGCCATTGGCCAGCGCAGTGTTGGCGGCTCGAATAACAGTGCCGGCTCCGGCAACCTGAACGTCACGATCAAAGACACCAGCAAACTGAGCACCTTTGACTACAAGGTGACCTTCAGTGACGACAAGAATTACACCGTGCTGCGTTCGGACGGTAAGTCCATGGGCACCTTCGACATCACCCAAACGCCACCGGAAATCGACGGCTTCACCCTGGCCCTGGATGGCAAGGGCCCGGTGGCTGCTGGCGATACGTTCAAGGTCAGCCCGACCGCCGGTGGCGCGATGGACCTCAAGGTGGTGATGACCGATCCCAACAAGCTGGCGTTTTCTGCGCCGCTGTTGGCCGAGGGCAACAAGAACAACAGTGGTACTGGCGTGTTCGAACCGCCGACGCTGAGCTTGCCCCTGGATATCCATGGCGGTGCCGGCACCGCACAGCTGGAAGCGGCGATCAAGGGCGCGATGCCGGTCAAGATGACGTTTGGCGAGCGTGCCGCCGATGGCACCCAGAGCTATGTGATCAATAACGCCCAAGGCCAGCCCATTGGCACCGGCACCATCGTGCCGGGCCAGGACAACAAGCTGACGATCAACGTGCCGTACGTAGACGGTAATGGCGACCCACAGACATTCGGGGTCGACACGGTCATCCGTGGTGAGCCAAAGCCGAACGATAGCTACACCGTGTCGTTCAACAGTGGCGGCAAACTGGACAACCGCAATGCCTTGCAACTGCTCGACCTGCAAACCCGCAAGACCGTGGGCGCCACCGATGGCAATGCCGGCGTGAGCATGAGCACCGCGTACAGCCAGTTGGTCTCGTCCGTGGGCGGCAAGGCCAGCCAGGCCAACGTCGATAACAATGCGACCGGGGCCATGCTCGCGGCCGCCACGTCCAATCGCAGCTCCGTGTCCCAGGTCAACCTGGACGAGGAGGCCGGCGATATGATCCGTTTCCAGCAGTACTACACCGCGTCGTCGCAGATCATTAAAGCTGCGCAAGAAACCTTCAGCACGCTGATCAACAGTCTTTAAGGGAGTTTGAGACGATGCGAATCTCGACCGAACAGTATTTCAATACCACGACTGCGCGTTATACCAACAACTTCTCCAACGTCACCAAGACCCAGCAGCAGATCGACTCCGGCGTGCGCATCCAGACGGCGGCAGATGATCCGGTGGGCGCGGCGCGTTTGCTGCTGCTGCAGCAGCAGCAGGATATGTTGGGGCAGTACGCGGGCAATATCAGCAGCATGAAGAACTCGCTTAACAGCGAGGAAAGCGTGCTTGAGGGTATCAACACGGCCCTTCAACGTGCCGGCGAACTAGCTCTGCAGGTTGGTGGCAAGGGCGGCGGCGGCATTAGCGATGCGGAGCGAAAGGCGGTAGCCGCTGAAATTGGTGAAATCGAGAAGCAGGTCCTGAGTCTGCTCAACAGCAAGGACTCGTCCGGCCACTACCTGTTTGCCGGCGGTAAGAGCGACACGCCTCCCTACGCTCGTAACAGTGACGGCACCTACAGCTACCAGGGTGATGAAACACCCCTGAGCCTGAAGGTTTCGGACACCTTGTCAATGGTGGTCAATGACACCGGTAAATCGATTCTTGAAAGTACGGTCAATGCCGGCCGTACTCAGGCGACAGCCACCGTCAACGATGGCAAGGTGCTGGTCTCGGGCGGTATCGTGACGTCGCCGTCTACATATGACAGCAGCTTCACTGGCGGCCAGCCGTACAAGCTGACCTTTATCAGCAGCACCGAGTACACCGTATCTGATGCGGCGGGTAACGACATCACCTCGCAAACCCCGGGTAATGGCAAGTTCGACGCGACCAAGGAAGGAAGTGCGTCGGTCACTGTGCATGGTGTGACCTTTGATATCAGCCAGAAACTAGGGGATACGAAGCCCGGCGTCGAAGCTGATGCGGTGTACAAGGACCGGGAATTTACCCTGCAAAGCAAACCGGACAGCTTCAGTATCTCGCGTACACCGAGCAATACGTCCTCTGCGCAACTGGCGGGAGGTACTATCACCAGCCAGGCCGACTACGGTAGCACCTTCCCGAACAAGGGCGCGGTGATCAAATTTACCTCGACCACCGCGTACGAGGTGTATGCCCGACCGATCACGACCGACAGCAAGCCGGTCTCCAGTGGTACTGTGGTGGCTGGCACGCCAGCACAGCCGGGGCCGCCACCTGTGCCCGCGACGCCAGACAGCATCACGGCAGCAGGGGTGAAGTTCGACCTCTCCGGTACGCCAAGTACTGGTGACCAGTTCGCTGTGGGGTCCAATACCCACAAGACGCAAAATGCGCTGGATACCCTAAGCCAGCTGCGCCAGGCCCTCGAAACGCCTTCCGATGGCGACCCGATTGCTCAGGCCATGGTGACTGACGTGGTCAACTCGGCTATCACCAATATCAAGACCTCCATGGCTCAAGTTGACAGTGTGCGGGGTTCCATTGGTGCTCGATTGAACTCGCTGGCGATTCAGGAGACTGAGAACACCAGCATGGTGTTGGCCAACAAATCGACGACCGCGGCCATTGGTGACACCGACATGGCTACGGCCTCCGTCGATCTGGCGTTCCAGAAGGCAATGCTGGAGGCTTCGCAGTTGGCCTTTGTGAAAATCTCTCAATTAAGCCTGTTCAGCAAGATGTAATTGTCCCGAAAATCCCCGACGGCCCACCCTGGAAACAGGGTGGGCCGTTGTCGTTTCTGGCGCAGGCTTTTAAACAAAGCGCACAAAAATGAGTGACCTATGAGTCATAAAGCGCATCTTCACTGTATCGTGTGAAAAGGCCAAGCCATCTTTCAGGCCCAGGTCAAGGCGACTTCGATGGTTTTTTGCGGGGTTATCCCCTTTATTGTCAGCGCCCCTGAAGGATTTTCAGGGGTGTTCTCCAGCTATTTTGTATTGGGAAGCCACAATGATTGGCATAAAAAGCATCGCCAGCTACGTGCCGGCAGAAGGGCTGGACAACTACGCCCAGGGTGCCAAATTCGCCAAGGATGAAGAGTTCATCATTGGCAAGATCGGCTCGGCATTCCTGCCGCGCAAGGATGTTGCACAGGAAACCTCGGATTTGTGCGTCGAGGCGGTCAATGCCTTGTTTGCCAACAACCCCGAGCTCAAGCGTGAGTCGATTGACGCGCTGATCGTTGTGACCCAGAACGGCGACGAAGAAGGGCTGCCGCACACCGCCGCCATCGTCCAGGATAAGCTGGGCCTGCCGACCCACGTCGCGGCTTTCGATATTTCCCTGGGCTGTTCCGGGTATGTCTACGGCATCTACGCGATGAAAGGTTTCATGGAAGCCGCCGGCCTGAAAAACGGCCTGCTGGTGACCGCCGACCCGTACTCGAAGATCGTCGATCCGGAAGACCGCAACACCACCATGCTGTTCGGCGACGCCGCCACCGCCACCTGGATGGGCGAAGACGCCCCCTGGCAGTTGGGCAAGGCCAAGTTCGGCACCGACGGCTCCGGCGCACCGCACTTGAAGGTCAGCGATGGCGTGTTCTTCATGAACGGCCGCCAGGTTTTCAACTTTGCCCTGCTGAAGGTGCCAGCGCACCTGCACGAGTTGCTCAAAGAGTCGGACCTTGTGGCTGATGATATTGACGCGTTCTGCATCCACCAGGGCAGCGCGGCAATTGTCGACGCCGTGGCGCGGCGTTTTGAAGATGCACCGGTGGAGAAATTCATCAAGGATATGGTCGAGACCGGCAACACCGTGTCGTCGAGCATTCCGCTGCTGCTGGAAAAGCACGTGATGGACGCAGAGTGGAAGCGAGTGGCCCTGAGTGGGTTTGGTGTTGGTCTGTCCTGGGGCTCGGCGATTATCTATCGGCTGTAATATAGAGTTTTGCTTGGTTTTTCAAACGCCCAAGGTCAATGGCCTTGGGCGTTTTCATTATTCTGTAGGAAATTTCTCAAGAAATTATCAGGCGTGACGATAAGTATGACGAAGGTTTTCTAGGTCGACCCAGGCGCTCGCCCCGGCCGGAAGCCCTAGCACCCAATCCACGAGGGACTCGTCATGGCTTTATCCGTAAACACCAACATCACGTCCTTGGGCGTTCAGAAGAACCTGAACAAGGCTTCCGACGCACTGAGCACCTCGATGAGCCGCTTGTCTTCCGGCCTGAAAATCAACAGCGCCAAAGACGATGCTGCCGGCATGCAGATCGCTAACCGTTTGACCAGTCAGGTCAAGGGTTTGACTGTTGCAGTGGCCAACGCCAACAACGGCGTGTCGATTGCCCAGACTGCTGAAGGCGCGATGCAAGAATCGACCAACATTCTGCAGCGTATGCGTGAACTGGCCCTGCAGTCGGCGAACGGTTCGAACAGCGATGACGACCGTACGTCCCTGCAGCAGGAATTCACAGCGTTGACTGGTGAGTTGACCCGTATTTCCCAAACCACCAACTTCGGTGGCCGCAAGCTTCTGGACGGTTCGTTCGACAACGTAGGCTTCCAGATCGGCGCCAACGCCAATGAAACCATCTCGTTCGGTATGACTGATATCAGTGCTACAGGCTTGAAAGGTTCCTACGGCGAAGCCAAAGCCGCTGGTGTTGCGACCGACCTGTCGGCCAAAGTGACCGGTGGTGAAGGTAGCTTCGCCAGTGGCTTCGCTACCTCCACCGCTTACACCACCACTACTGCTGCTCGTGTTCTGACGGTCAATGGTACCGCGATTAACATTGGTACTGGTGTTGACCGTGCTGCTGCTATTGGTCTGATCAATGGTCAGACCGGTACTACCGGTGTCAAGGCTGAAGCCGATGGCGCTGGCAACATCAAAATGACCTCCACCACAGCGTTTGCGATTCAGGGTGACAACGCAGAAGTAGCGCCGACCACGGCTACTAACGCAGCAGCGTTCACTGGCCTGTCTCAAGCAGCTGAAATCAATATCAACGGTACCACTGTGACCATCGCTGCCGGACAGACGTTGGCTCAGGCGATTACTACCATCAATACTCCAGCCACCGTAACAGCTACAGGTGTAACTGCTTCCCAGCAGGATGGTCGTTTGGTTCTGACTTCCACCGATGGCAAGGCGATTAAGCTTGACAACGGTGCTGGCGCTGCCAATGGCCCAGGTGCCCTGGCTCGCTTGGGTCTGCAGTCGGGCACCACTCAGGCCAAACTGACCGCCGATACTTCAGTCGTCCTCAACGGCGTTGAAGTGAAGTTCAAAAAGGGCGATACCGCAGACGCGATCGTTTCTTCGATCAACAGCGCAAGTACCGGTGTGACGGCTAGCAAGAATGCTGACAACACTCTGGCACTGTTCTCCAACAAAACCTTCAGCGTGGCCAACGGCAGTGCTGGTACCGGCCTGGCTCAACTGGGTCTATCGGCGGGTACTTCGACGGCGGTCACTGTGGAAACTACCGTTTCTAACCTGAGCATCCAGGATGCCGCTTCGTCGCAGCGTTCGGTTCAGGCGCTGAACGATGCGATCCAGCAGATTGACAGCCAGCGTTCCCAGTTGGGTGCGGTGCAAAACCGTTTCACCAGCACTGTTGCCAACTTGCAAAGCATTTCGGAAAACTCCACCGCCGCCCGTAGCCGTGTGCAGGACGCCGATTTTGCTTCGGAAACCGCCGAACTGACCAAGCAGCAAACCCTCCAACAGGCTTCGACTGCCATCCTTTCGCAGGCTAACCAGTTGCCATCTTCGGTACTAAAACTGCTTCAGTAATTGCTTAAGGCTGGTCAAAGACGGAAGGGCGCCTGGTGCGCCCTTCCGTCTTTTTGGGGCTTGATCTCCGTAGATTCTGCAGGCGTCATGAATATTCCTACAAATAAATCAGAAAGATCTCAAGAAGCCGGCATGGCTGACGATAACCACTATGAAGGTTTTCAAACCATGCCAGGCGGTTGCCCGGCCGGAAGCCGCAACACCCCATTTACGAGGATTTCGTCATGGCTTTATCCGTAAACACCAACATCACGTCCTTGGGCGTTCAGAAGAACCTGAACAAGGCTTCCGACGCACTGAGCACCTCGATGAGCCGCTTGTCTTCCGGCCTGAAAATCAACAGCGCCAAAGACGATGCTGCCGGCATGCAGATCGCTAACCGTTTGACCAGTCAGGTCAAGGGTTTGACTGTTGCAGTGGCCAACGCCAACAACGGCGTGTCGATTGCCCAGACTGCTGAAGGCGCGATGCAAGAATCGACCAACATTCTGCAGCGTATGCGTGAACTGGCCCTGCAGTCGGCGAACGGTTCGAACAGCGATGACGACCGTACGTCCCTGCAGCAGGAATTCACAGCGTTGACTGGTGAGTTGACCCGTATTTCCCAAACCACCAACTTCGGTGGCCGCAAGCTTCTGGACGGTTCGTTCGACAACGTAGGCTTCCAGATCGGCGCCAACGCCAATGAAACTATCTCGTTCGGTATGACTGATATCAGTGCTACAGGCTTGAAAGGTTCCTACGGCGAAGCCAAGGCTGCTGGTGCGGCGACTGACCTGGCTGCGACTGCGGTAGGCGGCGAAGCCGAGATCGGCCAGTTCTCTACAGTCAACGCTTTCACTCCGACCGACGGTACCTTGACGCTCAACGGTACTTCGATCGCGCTGCTGGCTGCCGATACCCTTGCGCAGTCGATTACTAAAATCAACGACCAAAGTGCTGTTACTGGCGTCAAGGCTCAAGCTGTTGGCGCGACGCTGCAGTTGACGTCGGCTTCTAGCTTTACTGCAGCCGGTTCTGCTGCGGGCATTCTTCCTGCAGCGGCAGTTGTTGCCAAAACAACGACCACCAACAGTGCCGCGCAAATCAGCATCAATGGCACTGAAATCACCATTGCAGCGGGTCGTACACTGGCTCAGGTTGCTGCTGACATTAATGGCACTGCTGGTGCAAACACCACTCTGACCGGTGTTACCGCGACAGCTGCCGACGGTCGTCTGACCCTGACTTCGGCTGACGGTAAAGCTATCAAGCTGGATAACGGTTCTAATACCACCGACGGTCCAGGGGCTCTGGCCAAGCTGGGTCTGCAAGCAGGTACGTCCCAGGCCAAGCTGACTACCGATACTTCGGTGGTTCTGAATGGTGTGGAGGTGAAGTTTAAGAAGGGTGATACTGCTGACGCGATCGTTTCCGCGATCAACAGTGCAAGCACCGGCGTAACGGCCAGCAAAAATGCTGACAATACTCTGGCGCTGTTCTCCAACAAGACCTTCACGGTTGCCAACGGTAGCGCTGGCACTGGTCTGGCTCAACTGGGTCTGACAGCTGCCACGTCGACAGCAGTTACCGTGGAAACTACCGTTTCTAACCTGAGCATCCAGGACGCGGCGTCTTCCCAGCGTTCGGTTCAGGCGCTGAATGATGCGATCCAGCAGATCGACAGTCAGCGTTCTCAGTTGGGTGCGGTGCAAAACCGTTTCACCAGCACCGTTGCCAACCTGCAAAGCATTTCGGAAAACTCCACTGCCGCCCGTAGTCGTGTGCAGGACGCCGACTTTGCTTCGGAAACTGCCGAGTTGACCAAGCAGCAAACCCTGCAACAGGCTTCGACTGCCATCCTGTCGCAAGCTAACCAACTGCCGTCGTCGGTACTGAAACTGCTTCAGTAATCGCTTAAGGCTGGTTAAAGACGGAAGGGTGTCTAGTGGCCCTTCCGTTTTTTTTTGCTTGATTACCGTAGCTTCTGTAGATCGCTGAATACTCCTACAAATAAATCAGAAAGCTCTCAAGAAGCCAGCATGGCTGACGATAACCACTGTGAAGGTTTTCAAACCATGCTAGGCGGTTGCCCGGCCGGAAGCCGCAGTACCCCATTTACGAGGATTTCGTCATGGCTTTATCCGTAAACACCAACATCACGTCCTTGGGCGTTCAGAAGAACCTGAACAAGGCTTCCGACGCGCTGAGCACCTCGATGAGCCGCTTGTCTTCCGGCTTGAAAATCAACAGCGCCAAAGACGATGCTGCCGGCATGCAGATCGCTAACCGCCTGACCAGCCAGGTCAAGGGCCTGACTGTCGCTGTGGCTAACGCCAACAACGGCGTTTCGATTGCCCAGACCGCTGAAGGCGCAATGCAAGAGTCGACCAACATTCTGCAGCGTATGCGTGAACTGGCACTGCAATCGGCGAACGGTTCGAACAGTGATGACGACCGTACGTCTTTGCAGCAGGAATTCACGGCGCTGACCGGTGAATTGACCCGTATTTCCCAGACTACCAACTTCGGCGGCCGTAAACTTCTGGACGGTTCGTTCGACAACGTAGGCTTCCAGATCGGCGCTAACGCCAATGAAACCATCTCGTTCGGTATGACTGATATCAGTGCTACAGGCCTGAAAGGCTCCTACGGCGAAGCCAAGGCTGCTGGTGCGGTGACTGATCTGTCTGCCAAAGTTACGGGGGCCGAAGGCCAATTTGCGGGCTTTGGTACCACCAACGCTTTCACTACCACCACAGCCGCTCGAGTTTTGACTGTCAACGGTACTGACATTGCAATGGGTACGGGCACTACCCTGGCTCAGGCGGTTGATCTGGTTAACCAGCAGTCGAGCAAAACCGGCGTGACCGCAGTAGTTGATGGTGCCCAGTTGAAAATGACTTCGGCAACCGCCTTTAGTGTCCAGGGCAGCAATACCGAAGTTGGTCCGGCGGTGGCTACCCCTGCTGCTGCGTTCACTGGCCTGGTCAGTGGCGCTGAAATCAACATTAATGGCACTGCAGTGACTATCGCTGCTGGCCAGACCCTGACCCAGGCGATCGGTACCATTAATGCCACTGCTACAGTAGCCGCTACTGGTGTGACTGCTTCCCAGCAGGACGGCCGTTTGGTTCTGACTTCTGCTGACGGTAAAGCTATCAAGCTGGATAACGGTACTAACGCTACTACCGGTCCAGGCGCACTGTCCAAGTTGGGCCTGCAATCGGGTGCTACCCAAGCCAAGCTGACCGCCGATACTTCGGTGGTCCTGAACGGAGTAGAAGTGAAGTTCAAGAAAGGTGACACTGCTGACGCGATAGTTTCCTCGATCAACAGTGCAAGTACCGGCGTAACGGCCAGCAAAAATGCTGACAATACCCTGGCGCTCTTCTCCAACAAGACCTTCACCGTTGCCAACGGCAGTGCTGGCACTGGTCTGGCTCAACTGGGTCTGACAGCTGCCACATCGACGGCAGTTACTGTGGAAACTACCGTTTCCAACCTGAGCATCCAGGATGCCGCTTCGTCGCAGCGTTCTGTTCAGGCACTGAACGATGCGATCCAGCAGATCGACAGCCAGCGTTCCCAGTTGGGTGCAGTGCAAAACCGTTTCACCAGCACCGTTGCCAACCTGCAAAGCATTTCGGAAAACTCCACTGCCGCCCGTAGCCGTGTGCAGGACGCCGATTTTGCTTCGGAAACTGCCGAACTGACCAAGCAGCAAACCCTGCAACAGGCTTCCACTGCCATCTTGTCGCAGGCTAACCAACTGCCATCGTCGGTACTGAAACTGCTTCAGTAATCGCTTAAGGTTGGTTAAAGACGGAAGGGTGCCTATGGCGCCCTTTTTTTTGTCTGGAATCAAGCTGGAAACACTCTCCTTCAGCAAGATTCAGTGCTATTTGCAAGTGGAAAAAGCGTCGAATCGCAAAAAAATCTAAAGAAGCTGGCGATGTCGACGATAACTCTTGTGTAAGGTTTTCACTATCAAGCCAGGCGGTTGCCCGGTCGGAAGCCGCTAATACCATTTACGAGGACTTTGTCATGGCTTTATCTGTTAATACCAACATCACTTCTCTGGGCGTTCAGAAGAATCTGAACAAGGCTTCCGACGCGTTGAGCACCTCGATGAGCCGCCTTTCTTCAGGCTTGAAAATCAACAGCGCCAAAGACGATGCTGCCGGCATGCAGATCGCCAACCGTCTGACCAGCCAGGTCAAGGGTTTGACCGTTGCAGTGGCCAACGCCAACAACGGCGTATCGATTGCCCAGACTGCTGAAGGTGCGATGCAAGAATCGACCAACATTCTGCAGCGTATGCGTGAACTGGCCCTGCAATCGGCGAACGGTTCTAACAGCGATGACGACCGCACGTCCCTGCAGCAGGAGTTCACAGCGTTGACTGGTGAGTTGACCCGTATTTCCCAAACCACCAACTTCGGTGGCCGTAAGCTTTTGGACGGCTCGTTCGACAACGTAGGCTTCCAGATCGGCGCCAACGCCAATGAAACTATCTCGTTCGGTATGACTGATATCAGTGCTACAGGCCTGAAAGGTTCTTTCGGCGAAGCCAAGGCTGCAGGTGCGGCGACTGACCTGTCTGCTTCGGTGGTTGGAAGCTCATCGCTGCCGTTTGCGGCGCAAGGTGCTGCGGCATACACCACGGCAACAGCCAATAACACCCTGAAACTCAATGACACTACTATTGATCTGGCGACGGGCACTACTGCCGGTCAGGCCGTGGCGCTGATCAATGCCAAAACGTCCTCCACCGGCGTCACCGCCTCGCTGAGTGCGACGAATGAGTTGGTGCTTCAGTCCGATAGTGCCTTCACTGCCACAAGTAACAGTGCAGAAGCGGGCTTTGGAACTGCGACCGCAGCTGCGCGCACGCTAGTTGGTGATACCGACATCAGCGTCAATGGTACGCTGGTCAATCTCACGAATGGCATGGACCTGGCTGCTGTCGCTGGTGCCATTGAGGCCGAAAAAGCCACTACTGGTGTGGGTGCTAGCGTTGCAAACGGTCGTCTGTTGTTGACCTCTGAAGATGGCAAGGCTATCAAGTTGGATAACGGTGGCACTGCCAACGGCCCGGGCGCTTTGGCCAAAATTGGTCTGCAAGCAGGTACGTCCCAAGCTAAGCTGACCGCCGACACTTCGGTGGTCCTGAACGGAGTAGAAGTGAAGTTCAAGAAGGGTGACACTGCTGACGCGATAGTTTCCTCGATCAACAGTGCAAGTACCGGCGTAACGGCCAGCAAAAATGCTGACAATACCCTGGCGCTCTTCTCCAACAAGACCTTCACCGTTGCCAACGGCAGTGCTGGCACTGGTCTGGCTCAACTGGGTCTGACAGCTGCCACATCGACGGCAGTTACTGTGGAAACTACCGTTTCCAACCTGAGCATCCAGGATGCCGCTTCGTCGCAGCGTTCTGTTCAGGCACTGAACGATGCGATCCAGCAGATCGACAGCCAGCGTTCCCAGTTGGGTGCAGTGCAAAACCGTTTCACCAGCACCGTTGCCAACCTGCAAAGCATTTCGGAAAACTCCACTGCCGCCCGTAGCCGTGTGCAGGACGCCGATTTTGCTTCGGAAACTGCCGAACTGACCAAGCAGCAAACCCTGCAACAGGCTTCCACTGCCATCTTGTCGCAGGCTAACCAACTGCCATCGTCGGTACTGAAACTGCTTCAGTAATCGCTTAAGGTTGGTTAAAGACGGAAGGGTGCCCAGTGCGCCCTTCCGTTTTTTCTGGCTCCGTTTGCGGGCGATGTCGATATGATTGAAAACACGGCCTACAGTCGTGTTTAGGAAAATAATCCGCAAAAAATTCTCAAGCTAGACGTTTTTGGGTCGATACACCTTACGAGGCTTTATAAATCACCTCAGGCAGTTGCTAGGTCGACAGGACAATTTTGCAAAACGGTCTGCCCTAAAGTCAAAGCTTGAGTAGGGTGGTACGGCAATTGGCTGGGGCACACTGTGGCGTAGCCTTCTATTTTTTCACTTGAATAATTAGGTGGCACAGATGGATATGAGCGTGAAGCTGAACTTATCCTACACGACGGCTGCAGCGGCCCAAGTCGTGAAGACGCCCGAGATCGTCAATCAGCCTAAAGTCGAGGTGACGGCCCAAGCCGCCCGCGAGCCCAGGCGGGACGATTTGGAGAAAGCGGTGACAGATATTCGAGAGTTCGTACAGGCAGCACGGCGGGAGCTGGATTTTTCCATCGATGACTCTACAGGGAAGGTGGTGGTCAAAGTCATTGCTACCGACAGTGGGGAGGTAATTCGACAAATTCCCTCGGAAACCGCATTGAAACTGGCACAGAGTTTGACCGATGCCAGCAGCCTGCTGTTTGATATGAAAGCCTGAATTGGCATGAAAATTCTTTGTGTCTGCGCTTGAAGGGGCTTTTGTCAAGAAAGCAGCAGCCACCGGTTAAGGAGCAAAAAGATGGCGAGTTCAACGATCAGTGGCGTGGGATCTGGCGTCGATACACAGGCAATCGTCAAGGCTTTGGTAGCGGCTGAAAAGGCACCAAAGCAAGCGCAGATTACCGCCCAGCAAAAGACCACGACTACCCAGTTGTCCGCTGTCGGCAGTGTTAAGTCTGCGATGGATGCTTATCGTGCAGCCATCGCCAAGCTGAATACGGCCTCCTCATTCACGGGCCTAGCCGCCACGTCCTCTGAAGAGAAGTTCGCCAAGGTGACCTTGGGTGACTCCGCCTCCAGTGGCAGCTATGCGCTGCATGTAGAGAAACTCGCTACTGCATCTAAAACCCAATCGGCAGTGTTTGCTGATGGTACTTCGACGGTCGTTAACACCGGTTCGGAGGCTCAGATACTTACGATTTCCCAATCTGATAGCGACCATAGGGTATCGATCCCGGCGGGTGCCACGCTGCAACAGACGCGTGATCTGATCAATACCCAGCTACAGTCTAAAGGCCTTAGTGCAAATATTCTGACTGACGCCAATGGTTCGCGCTTGGTGATGACTTCGCAAACCACTGGCAAGGGCAGCGATATTACCGTTGCTTCTGGTGCGCTTGGCCTGGGCACTTTCACGAGAGTGGGTGAGCTTGCACAAAATGCGGAGTACACCATTGATGGTATTGCAATGGAGTCCACTAGCAACAAGGTTACGTCGGCGATCAGTGGCGTGAATCTGGAGTTGGTCGCCAAGGGTGACAGCTCCATCAAGGTGGCGAGCAATACCGATACCCTCAAGACCTCGGTGCAGTCGTTTGTTACGGCCTACAATGCTTTGATTGGTTCGATCAACAGCCAGACCAAGGTAACTGCCACTGGAGAAACTGCGACTACTACGGCGGGTGCTCTGACTGGTGACGCGACTATGCGTCAGTTGGTTTCGACCTTGCGTGGTGAACTGCTTAACGGCTCGGGTTCGGGCGCCCTGGCCAGCCTATCGCAGATTGGCCTAAACACTGACCAGAAGACTGGCCTGCTGTCCCTTGACAATAAAAAGTGGGACAAGGCTGTAGCCACCGGCGGGGCGGATGTCGCGGGTTTGTTTACTGGCGATAAGGGGTTGATCACCCGCATGACTAAAGCTACTGACAGCTATGTGGGTACTACTGGGGTTCTGGCGTCGCGAACCAGTAGCCTGGACGCTAAACTAACGGATCTGGACACTGAGCAGAAAGCCCTTGACCGTCGAATCGAGAGTCTGCAGTTGTCCCTAAGCGCAAAGTACAATGCCATGGACTCCCTGGTGGCTAAGCTCCGGGCCAGCAGTAGTAGTATTATGACTACTCTCAACTCATTGAATAATCCCAAGACGACCTGATTCCCGCTTGGCTCTTTGGGCTTGGATCAATTGTGTTTTTTACCCGGGCCTATGCGCTAGCTTTTAAAGTTTTTTGTCGCGCGGTCGACATAATAGTTAGAGCAGTTTTTCAGCTACTTAAGGTAGGGAGTTAGAGATATGAACCCCATGAGAGCCCTTCGTCAGTATCAGAAGGTCAATTCCCACGCGCAGATTTCCGAGGCTAGTCCGCACCGTCTTGTGCAGATGCTGATGGAGGGTGGGTTGGATCGTATGGCGCAGGCAAAAGGCGCTATGAGCCGTGGCGATGTGGCACAGAAAGGGTTGATGCTCGGTAAGGCGATTGAAATCATTTCAGGGTTGCGCGAAGGTCTGGATCCGGAAAAGGTTGAAGATCCGACGTCAATCAAGCGTCTGGATGAGCTTTATGCCTATATGACATCTCGTTTGGTTGAGGCCAACAGTGGCAACGACGCTCAGATGATTGATGAGGTTGCAGGCCTGCTGATCACTGTTAAAAGCGGTTGGGATGCCATTGCTGCCGAGGCGGCCAATTAAGGCCGTCGGCCTTGAGGAACACAGCATGAGCCACGCACTGCAACGGATCGACGAAACCCGCGACGCCTTGGTTGGCGCGCTGGCAGAGCGCAATTGGGATGCGATCAGCGAATTGGACATGGGCTGCCGTGTCTGGATCGACGAGGTGCTCAGCGAAGCGCCGGTGGACGAGGACGCGCTGCGGGAGAAGCTGGAGAGCCTGTTAGCGGTCTACCAGCAGTTGCTGGAGGTGACGACCGGCGAGCGCCAGGCGATATTTGAAGAGATGTCGCAGATCAACCAAGCGAAAAATGCGTCAAAGGTTTACCATCTGTTCGGCTGATCTGGCTCAGTTAATCCGAACATGGCGCGTCATAAATTTGACTGTTCGCATAATTTTGACTTAACTAGTGCTATTTTCAGACGTCAGGTATCCGTAGCGCAGAAAACGCCTACAGCTATCTAGATTGCCCCGATTCGAGGGCATTAGAGTTTTACTAGGGAAGTTGCTATTGCATGTGGCGTGAAACCAAAATTCTGCTGATCGATGACGATAGCGTTCGCCGCCGCGACTTGGCGGTGATTTTGAATTTTCTTGGCGAAGAAAATTTGCCCTGCGGCAGCCATGATTGGCAGCAGGCTGTCAGCTCTTTGTCGTCGAGCCGTGAAGTCATCTGTGTGCTGATCGGGACGGTAAACGCTCCTGGTGCAGTTCTGGGCCTGTTAAAGACACTCTCAACCTGGGATGAGTTCCTTCCGGTGTTGCTGATGGGCGATATTTCTTCCGTGGATTTGCCGGAAGACCAGCGCCGCCGTGTACTTTCCACCCTGGAAATGCCCCCCAGCTACAGCAAATTGCTCGACTCCCTGCACCGTGCCCAGGTCTATCGCGAGATGTACGACCAGGCCCGCGAGCGCGGACGTCACCGCGAACCCAACCTGTTCCGCAGCCTGGTCGGCACCAGTCGTGCGATTCAGCACGTGCGCCAGATGATGCAGCAAGTGGCCGATACCGACGCCAGCGTGCTGATCCTCGGCGAGTCAGGCACCGGCAAAGAAGTGGTCGCGCGTAACCTGCATTACCACTCCAAGCGCCGCGACGGACCTTTTGTGCCAGTCAACTGCGGGGCGATCCCGGCAGAACTGCTCGAAAGCGAACTGTTCGGCCACGAGAAGGGCGCCTTTACCGGGGCGATCACCAGCCGTGCCGGACGTTTTGAGCTGGCCAACGGCGGCACCCTGTTCCTCGACGAAATCGGCGATATGCCATTGCCGATGCAGGTCAAGCTGCTGCGCGTGTTGCAGGAGCGCACCTTCGAGCGCGTGGGCAGCAACAAGACCCAGAGCGTCGATGTGCGCATCATTGCCGCGACGCACAAGAACCTCGAGAGCATGATCGAGGTCGGCAGCTTCCGCGAAGACCTGTACTACCGCCTCAACGTATTCCCCATCGAGATGGCCCCGCTGCGCGAGCGTGTGGAGGACATCCCGTTGCTGATGAACGAACTGATCTCGCGCATGGAACACGAAAAGCGCGGCTCGATCCGTTTCAACTCCGCCGCGATCATGTCCCTGTGCCGCCACGGCTGGCCGGGCAACGTGCGCGAGCTGGCCAACCTGGTGGAGCGCATGGCAATCATGCATCCATACGGGGTGATCGGCGTGGTCGAGCTGCCCAAGAAGTTCCGCTACGTCGATGACGAAGACGAACAGCTGGTGGACAGCTTGCGCAGTGATCTCGAGGAACGGGTGGCGATCAATGGCCATACCCCGAACTTCGGCGCCACCGCCATGCTGCCGCCCGAAGGCCTGGACCTGAAGGACTACCTCGGCAGCCTCGAACAAGGGCTGATCCAGCAAGCCCTGGACGACGCCAACGGCATCGTTGCCCGCGCCGCCGAGCGCCTGCGCATTCGCCGCACCACGCTGGTGGAGAAGATGCGTAAGTACGGCATGAGTCGTCGTGAGGGTGATGAACAGGCGGATGATTGACGCCTGTTTTTTAACCTGCTGAAAAATAAGGATATTTTTTCCGGCACGGGTATTGCTATAGCACTCGCAACGTTCCGTTTAACTGACGGTCAGCCAAGCGAGAGAGCACGATGCCCCACGCCGCCCACCTTTCTTCAGTCCCTGACTCCCAGGGACTTGTCCCGTCCGTAGAGCAGATCAGCCGGCAAGGGCTTGAGCAGGCGTTTTCGCTGTTCAGCCAGATGTCCAGCCAGTTGACGGACTCCTACAGCCTGCTGGAAGCCCGGGTTTCGGAGCTCAAGGGCGAGTTGGCGGTGGTCAGTGCCCAGCGCATGCAAGAGCTGGCCGAGAAAGAGCGCCTGGCCAACCGTCTGCAAAACCTCCTCGACCTGTTGCCCGGTGGCGTGATTGTGATCGACGACCAGGGCCGCGTACGCGAAGCCAACCCCGCGGCCTGCGACCTGCTGGGTCTGCCGCTGGAAGGTGAGCTGTGGCGCCATGTCATCACGCGCTGCTTTGCCCCCCGTGAAGACGACGGCCACGAAATTTCCCTCAAGGATGGGCGCCGCCTGTCCATCGCCACCCGTTCCCTGGACGCTGAGCCCGGCCAGTTGGTGCTGCTCAACGACCTGACGGAAACCCGGCACCTCCAAGACCAATTGGCGCGCCATGAGCGCCTGTCGTCCCTGGGGCGGATGGTTGCTTCTTTGGCGCATCAGATTCGCACACCGCTGTCCGCCGCGTTGATCTACGCCAGTCATTTGACTGATGAGCAATTGCCGGCTGCCACCCATCAGCGGTTTGCCGGACGGCTCAAGGAGCGCCTGCATGAGTTGGAGCATCAGGTACGCGACATGCTGGTCTTCGCCCGGGGCGAGTTGCCGCTGACCGACCGGGTCACGCCCGCCGCCTTGCTGCAGGCGCTGCAGGCTGCCGCTGCCACCCATGTCCAGGAAGCCTCGGTGCGCTGGCAGTGCGACAGTCATTGGGGCGAGTTGCTGTGCAACCGCGACACCCTGGTGGGCGCGCTGCTCAACCTGATCGAAAACGCCAGCCAGGCCAGCGGCCCGGGGGCGCGCCTCAAAGTGCACCTGTACAGCCGCGAGCAAACCCTGCGCCTGTGCATCAGCGACAGCGGCAGTGGGATTGATCCGGCGGTGTTGCAGCGCCTGGGTGAACCCTTTTTTACCACCAAGACCAATGGCACCGGCCTCGGGCTGACCGTGGTCAAGGCAGTGGCCCGTGCCCATCAGGGAGAATTGCACTTGCGTTCCCGTGTGGGGCGCGGCACCTGTGCATTGATAACGCTGCCGCTGTTTTCCGGCGCGGCCAGCGCGGAGTAAAGAACACGCATACGACCTGTGGTGAGGGGGCTTGCCCCCCCTCACCACG
The DNA here is from genome assembly GCF_012985595.1 of Pseudomonas sp. WS 5411. Lineage (NCBI taxonomy): Bacteria > Pseudomonadati > Pseudomonadota > Gammaproteobacteria > Pseudomonadales > Pseudomonadaceae > Pseudomonas > Pseudomonas sp. WS 5411. The sequence continues at coordinate 7,566 of NZ_JAARMC010000006.1, read as the reverse complement.
GGGCACCAAATGCAGCTGCCTTTTCAAAAACCTTGGAAAGGATGGGAGTAAGGATAAATGGCTATCAAGGTTTTACTGGTTGAAGACGATCGCGCCCTGCGTGAAGCACTGGCTGACACGCTGCTGTTGGCGGGCCATGACTATCGGGCGGTCGGTTCGGCCGAGGAAGCCTTGCAGGCCGTGGAGCAAGAGTCCTTCAGCCTGGTGGTCAGCGACGTCAACATGCCCGGCATGGACGGCCACCAGTTGCTCGGCCTGCTGCGCGCACGCCAGCCGCAACTGCCGGTGCTGCTGATGACCGCCCACGGCGCGGTGGAGCGCGCCGTCGATGCCATGCGCCAGGGCGCGGCGGACTACCTGGTCAAGCCCTTCGAGCCCAAGGCCCTGATTGAGCTGGTGGCGCGCCATGCGCTTGGCGTCGTGGGGGTGGCAGACGGCGAGGGCCCGATTGCTTTCGAACCGGCCAGTGCGCAATTGCTGGAGCTGGCGGCCAAGGTCGCCCGCAGTGATTCCACGGTGCTGATCTCCGGTGAGTCCGGCACCGGCAAGGAGGTGTTGGCGCGCTACATCCACCAGCAATCTCACCGCGCCAGCCAGCCGTTTATCGCGATCAACTGCGCGGCGATCCCCGACAACATGCTCGAAGCCACCTTGTTCGGCCATGAAAAAGGCTCGTTCACCGGCGCCATCGCCGCCCAGGCCGGCAAGTTCGAGCAGGCCGATGGCGGCACGATCCTGCTTGACGAAATCTCCGAAATGCCCCTGGGCCTGCAAGCCAAGCTGCTGCGCGTGCTGCAAGAGCGCGAAGTGGAGCGGGTAGGTGCGCGCAAGCCGATCCAGCTGGATATCCGCGTGGTCGCCACCACCAACCGCGACCTTGCTGGCGAAGTGGCAGCAGGGCGCTTCCGGGAAGATCTGTTCTATCGGCTCTCGGTGTTCCCGTTGGCCTGGCGCCCGCTGCGTGAACGCCCGGCCGATATCGTGCCGCTGGCCGAGCGCCTGTTGAGCAAGCACGTCAATAAAATGAAGCACGCCCAGGCGCGCCTGTCGGCTGAAGCCCAGGCTTGTCTGATCAGTTACCCATGGCCCGGCAACGTGCGCGAACTGGACAACGCAATCCAGCGCGCGCTGATTTTGCAGCAGGGCGGTCTGATCCAGCCCCAGGACTTCTGCCTGGCCGTCGGCGCCGGCAGCGCTCCAATGCCGAGCCTGGCCCCGGCCCCGCAGGAAAGCGCCCCGGCCGAGGCCGCTGGCGGTCTTGGCGACGACCTGCGTCGCCGTGAATTCCAGATGATCATCGACACCTTGCGCGCCGAGCGTGGCCGCCGCAAAGAAGCGGCCGAGCGCCTGGGCATCAGCCCGCGCACCCTGCGCTACAAGCTGGCGCAAATGCGCGATGCCGGGATGGATGTGGAAGCATTCCTTTTCGCGAGCTGAGATACACATCAGCTGACAAGGTTTGTCGGCTTTTCTTACGAGTTGCCAAGGAGCTGGCACCCTTGTTGCTACTACCCGTACTAACCGCTGCGTAGTGTCAAAAAATTGCGGGTCGTCGGAGAGAGAAGTTCATGAGCCAAGGTGTTGAGTTCAATCGGTTGATGTTGGATATGCGATCCATGCAAATGGACGCCATGTCCCAGCCGAAATCCGTCGCACAAGCGCCGGAATTGGGCCAAAGCAGCTTTGCCGATATGCTCGGTCAAGCCATCAACAAAGTCAGCGATACCCAGCAGGCCTCCAGCCAACTGTCGACGGCCTTTGAAATCGGCAAGAGCGGCGTGGACCTCACCGACGTGATGATCGCTTCGCAGAAAGCCAGCGTTTCCTTCCAGGCCTTGACCCAGGTGCGTAACAAGCTGGTTCAGGCTTATCAAGACATCATGCAGATGCCGGTTTAAGGACGAGATTTAAGTCATGGCAGAAGCAGTCGTGGATAACGTACCCGCCAAGACAGACGGCAAACCGCCGCTGTTTGGCCTGTCGTTCCTGGAAAACCTCTCCGAAATGACCATGTTGCGTCAGGTGGGCCTGATGGTCGGCCTGGCTGCCAGCGTGGCAATTGGTTTTGCCGTGGTGTTGTGGTCCCAGCAGCCTGATTACCGGCCGCTCTATGGCAGCCTGGCGGGGATGGACGCCAAGCAGGTCATGGAAACCCTGGCCGCCTCCGATATTGCCTACACCGTCGAGCCCAACTCCGGCGCCTTGCTGGTCAAGGCCGACGACGTCGCCCGTGCCCGCTTGAAGCTGGCCGGCGCGGGCGTGGCGCCGACCGATGGCAACATCGGCTTTGAGATCCTCGACAAAGACCAGGGCCTGGGTACCAGCCAGTTCATGGAAGCCACCCGCTACCGTCGTGGCCTGGAAGGCGAACTGGCGCGCACCATCGCCAGCCTGAATAACGTCAAGGGTGCCCGTGTGCACCTGGCCATCCCGAAAAGCTCGGTATTCGTACGCGATGAGCGCAAGCCCAGCGCCTCGGTACTGGTCGAGCTGTTTGCCGGGCGCTCCCTGGAGCCGGGCCAGGTCCTGGCCATCGTCAATCTGGTGGCGACCAGCGTTCCCGAGTTGAGCAAATCGCAGATCACCGTGGTCGACCAGAAAGGCAACCTGCTTTCCGACCAGGCGGAAAACTCCGCGCTGACCATGGCCGGCAAGCAGTTCGACTACAGCCGCCGCATGGAAAGCATGCTCACCCAGCGCGTGCACAACATCCTGCAGCCGGTACTGGGTAACGACCGCTACAAGGCCGAAGTGTCTGCCGACGTGGACTTCAGCGCTGTCGAGTCGACCTCCGAGCAGTTCAACCCCGACCAGCCGGCCCTGCGCAGCGAGCAATCGACCAGCGAACAGCGCACTGCCGCCAATGGTCCTCCGCAAGGCGTACCCGGCGCCCTGAGCAATCAACCGCCAGCCCCGGCCAGTGCCCCGCAAACCACCGGTGGCGCCGCCGCGACCGCCAGCGCGATCCAGCCCGGCCAGCCGCTGTTGGACGCCAACGGCCAGCAAATCATGGACCCGGCCACCGGCCAGCCAATGCTCGCGCCATACCCGGCCGACAAGCGTCAGCAGTCCACCAAGAACTTCGAGCTGGACCGTTCCATCAGCCACACCAAGCAACAGCAAGGGCGCTTGAACCGCCTGTCGGTGTCGGTGGTGGTGGATGACCAGGTCAAGATCAACGCCGCCAACGGCGAAACCACCCGCGCGCCGTGGACCGCCGATGAATTGGCGCGCTTCACGCGCCTGGTGCAGGACGCCGTGGGCTTCGATGCCAGCCGTGGCGACAGTGTCAGCGTGATCAACATGCCGTTCTCCCTGGAGCGCGCTGAGGTGATCGCCGATATTCCGTTCTACTCTCAACCCTGGTTCTGGGACATCGTCAAACAAGTGCTGGGGGTGTTGTTCATCCTGGTGCTGGTGTTCGGCGTGCTGCGCCCTGTGCTCAACAACATCACCGGCCACGGCAAGAAGCAGCTGGCGCCGTTCGGCGATGTCGAGTTGGGTGGCATGGGCGGCCTGGATGGCGAACTGGCCAACGATCGCGTCAGCCTCGGCGGGCCGCAGAGCATTCTGCTGCCAAGCCCGAGTGAAGGGTATGACGCGCAGTTGAATGCAATCAAAAGTCTGGTGGCAGAAGACCCGGGTCGTGTGGCCCAGGTCGTGAAAGAGTGGATCAACGCAGATGAGTGAGAATCGAGCCTCTGTTGCCAAGCTGACCCGGGTCGACAAAGCCGCCGTGCTGCTGCTGTCCCTGGGTGAGACCGACGCTGCCCAAGTGCTGCGCCATATGGGCCCCAAGGAAGTGCAACGGGTCGGTGTGGCCATGGCGCAGATGCGCAATGTGCACCGCGAGCAAGTCGAGCAGGTGATGAGCGAGTTCGTCGAGATCGTCGGCGACCAGACCAGCCTGGGTGTCGGCTCCGACAGCTACATCCGCAAGATGCTCACCTCGGCCCTGGGCGAAGACAAAGCCAACGGCCTGATCGACCGCATCCTGCTGGGCGGCAACACCAGCGGCCTCGACAGCCTCAAGTGGATGGAACCGCGGGCGGTGGCGGACGTGATCCGTTACGAGCACCCGCAGATCCAGGCGATCGTCGTGGCCTACCTGGACCCGGACCAGGCCGGCGAAGTGCTCGGCCATTTCGATCACAAGGTGCGCCTGGACATCATCCTGCGCGTCTCGTCGTTGAATACCGTGCAACCGGCGGCCTTGAAAGAACTGAACACCATTCTGGAGAAGCAGTTCTCCGGCAACTCCAACGCGGCCCGTACCACCCTGGGTGGTATCAAGCGCGCGGCCGACATCATGAACTTCCTCGACAGCTCGGTGGAAGGCCAGTTGATGGACTCGATCCGCGAGATCGACGACACCCTGTCGGTGCAGATCGAAGACCTCATGTTCGTGTTCAACAACCTGTCCGATGTCGACGACCGTGGCATCCAGGCGTTGCTGCGTGAAGTGTCCTCCGATGTGCTGGTGCTGGCCCTCAAGGGCTCGGACGAGGGCGTCAAGGAAAAGATCTTCAAGAACATGTCCAAGCGTGCCTCGGAACTGTTGCGCGACGACCTCGAAGCCAAGGGTCCGGTGCGCGTCAGCGACGTGGAAACCGCACAGAAAGAAATCCTCACCATTGCCCGCCGTATGGCCGAAGCCGGAGAAATCGTTCTCGGCGGGAAGGGCGGCGAAGAAATGATTTAAGGCGCAGCGCATGTCGAACAATGATGAGACGCCCAGCGATCTGATTCGCGCCCGGGACGTCGGCGGGTTCGACGTCTGGTCGCTGCCCAGCTTCGACCCGCATAAGCCTGAGCCCGAGCCTGAGCCGGTCGAAGAAGTGCCGGTGGAGATGGAAGAAGTGCCCCTGGACGAAGTCCAGCCACTGACCCTCGAAGAACTCGAAAGCATCCGCCAGGAGGCTTACAACGAAGGCTTTGCCACCGGCGAGAAAGAAGGGTTTCACAGCACCACGCTCAAGGTTCGCCAGGAAGCTGACGCGGCCCTGAGTGCCAAGCTGGCCAGCCTGGAACGCCTGATGGGCAGCCTGTTCGCGCCGATTGCCGAGCAGGATTCGCAGTTGGAAAAGTCCATGGTGGGCCTGGTGGAACACATCTCCCGCCAGGTTATCCAGCGTGAGTTGGTGCTGGACTCCAGCCAGATTGAAAGCGTGATGCGCGAAGCCCTCAAGTTGCTGCCCCTGGGCGTTGGCAATGTGCGGCTGTACATCAACCCTCAGGATTTCGAGCAGGTCAAAGCCCTGCGCGAGCGCCATGAGGAGACTTGGCGGATTGTCGAGGATGCCGCGTTGCAGCCTGGCGGTTGCCGGGTCGAGACCGAGCACAGTCGTATCGACGCTACGGTCGAGACGCGCATTGCGCAGATCATGGCCAAGCTGTTCGACCAGTTGCACGAGCAGGTGCTGCATCCGGCGGCGCCCGACCTGAGCATCGACCTGGACGCCCCGGATGCGCCTTGACCGCACCAGCTTCGCCAAACGCCTGGGCGCTTATGCCGAAGCCACCGAGTTGCCCGGCCAACCGATCCTTGAGGGCCGCCTGCTGCGCATGGTCGGCCTGACCCTCGAAGCCGAGGGCCTGCGCGCCGCCATGGGCAGCCGCTGCCTGGTGATCAACGATGACAGCTACCACCCGGTGCAGGTGGAAGCGGAAGTCATGGGCTTTTCCGGCAGCAAGATATTCCTGATGCCGGTGGGCAGTCTCGCCGGTATCGCACCGGGGGCGCGGGTCGTGCCACTGGCGGATACCGGGCGCCTGCCGATGGGCATGAGCATGCTCGGCCGGGTGCTCGACGGCGCCGGCCGCGCCCTCGACGGCAAGGGCGGGATGAAGGCCGAAGACTGGGTGCCGATGGATGGCCCGACCATCAACCCGCTCAAGCGCAACCCCATCAGCCAGCCACTGGACGTGGGTATTCGTTGTATCAACGGTTTATTGACGGTTGGTCGCGGCCAGCGCCTGGGCCTGTTCGCCGGTACCGGTGTGGGCAAGAGTGTGCTGCTGGGCATGATGACGCGCTTTACCGAGGCCGACATTATCGTGGTCGGCCTGATCGGCGAGCGGGGCCGTGAGGTCAAGGAGTTCATCGAGCATATCCTCGGTGAAGAGGGCCTCAAGCGCTCGGTCGTGGTGGCCTCGCCGGCGGACGATGCGCCGCTGATGCGTCTGCGTGCGGCTATGTACTGCACGCGGATTGCCGAATATTTTCGCGACAAGGGCAAGAATGTCCTGTTGCTGATGGACTCCCTCACCCGTTTCGCCCAGGCCCAGCGGGAAATCGCCCTGGCCATTGGCGAGCCGCCGGCAACCAAGGGCTATCCGCCATCGGTATTTGCCAAGCTGCCCAAGCTGGTGGAGCGGGCGGGTAATGCCGAGGCCGGTGGTGGCTCGATCACGGCGTTCTACACCGTACTCTCTGAAGGCGATGACCAGCAGGACCCGATTGCCGACTCGGCGCGGGGTGTGCTCGACGGGCATATCGTGCTGTCCCGGCGCCTGGCCGAGGAAGGGCACTACCCGGCAATTGATATCGAAGCGTCCATCAGCCGGGTGATGCCGTCGGTGGTCAGCGCCGAGCATATGACCCGCGCCCAGCAGTTCAAGCAGTTGTGGTCGCGCTACCAACAGAGCCGCGACCTGATCAGCGTGGGGGCCTATGTGGCCGGTGGCGACCGTGAGACCGACCTGGCGATTGCCCTGCAACCGCAACTGGTGACCTACCTGCGCCAGGGCCTGAACGACAATATCAGCATGGCCGAAAGCGAAGCGCACCTGGCGTCGGTGTTCGCCCCTGCGCCTGGCGGTTAACCGGCCATGGCAACCAGTCGCGCCGCGCGCCTTGCTCCCGTGGTGGAGATGGCCGAAAGCGCCGAACGTACCGCCGCCCAGCGCCTGGGGCATTTCCAGGGCCAGGTGCGCCTGGCCGAGAGCAAGCTCGGTGACCTGGAGCGCTTTCGCGGCGAATACCAGCAGCAGTGGATTGACCGCGGCAGCAAGGGTGTTTCCGGGCAGTGGCTGATGAACTATCAGCACTTTCTCAACCAGTTGGAAAGCGCCGTCGGCCAGCAGCGCCAGAGCCTGGCCTGGCACCAGAACAACCTCGACAAAGCCCGCGAAGGCTGGCAACAGGCCTACGCCCGGGTCGAGGGCTTGCGCAAGCTGGTGCAGCGTTACATCGATGAGGCGCGGGCCCTGGAGGACAAGCGCGAGCAGAAGTTGCTCGATGAACTGTCCCAGCGCCTGCCGCGCCAGGATCAGTACTAGCCGCGTCGGTAGGCAAAAATTGCGATAGCTATGAGTGTCTACACAACTGCTCTTTTTTGGTTGTTGGGGATGTGTGCATATCCATTGCTGCGGTCACGGCAGCTTAGGGTTCCGCCCTTACGGCGGCTCACTTTGGAGAAGCGCCAAAGTAAGCAAAACGCTCTTGCCGGTATGACTCACCCACATGGGTTACAAATCAGTTCACGCACATAGGTAACAGTTATTAACTGGCAGGGTCGATTTTGTGAGGATCTGACCATGCCCTGGGAAGAGCTGAAACCTATG
>NZ_JAARMC010000068.1:0-538 GCF_012985595.1 Pseudomonas sp. WS 5411 | reverse complement strand
CATTCGCCGAAAATTCGATAATACTCAATTTGAGTAACTCACAAATTTTACCTTAGCCTGATCCGTTACCAGTGAAAGTAACGTTCAGTCTATCTTTCTATCACATACCCAAATTTTTAAAGAACGAACTAGTCAAAGACTAGAAATCAACATTCACCATCGCATTGATGGAATGCTCATTTCTAAGCTTTATACAGACAGAAGCAGTAGTGGTGGAGCCAAACGGGATCGAACCGTTGACCTCCTGCGTGCAAGGCAGGCGCTCTCCCAGCTGAGCTATGGCCCCGTATTTCTACAGGCGTTTCCCACACAAAATTGGTGGGTCTGGGCAGATTCGAACTGCCGACCTCACCCTTATCAGGGGTGCGCTCTAACCAACTGAGCTACAGACCCAATTTCGGGCTGCTTCTTTCGTCTTCTTCAATGAATCAAGCAATTCGTGTGGGAACTTATGGAGCAGCTGATGTCGTCGATTAAGGAGGTGATCCAGCCGCAGGTTCCCCTACGGCTACCTTGTTACGACTTCACCCCAGTCATG
>NZ_JAARMC010000067.1:0-544 GCF_012985595.1 Pseudomonas sp. WS 5411 | reverse complement strand
AATCACGCGGCTACCCCGGCATCCATGCCGGGGTGCCCACTGTGCAATACCTGCCTGCGGCCATCGTGGTTTAACGGGGCGCCTAAGATCAAGATCAAAAGCCAGATCAAAAGCAGAGCAACAGCAATCCCAAAGCGCGAAACTGCATTCCCTGTGGGAGCTGGCTTGTCGGATCGCCGCATCGCTGCGATGACGCCCGAAAGAACACATCAGAGTGTCAGGTATTCATTTGTCATCGTTAACGACCATCGCGGGCAAGCCCGCTCCCACAGGGGTACCCACACGCCTCGACGATCAGGTCGGCTACCAGGCCGCCTCGCTTTGCTTTTGATCTTGATCTTGATCTGAGGCGCCCCGTTAAACCACGCTGGCCGTCATCCGATATTGATTTGGGGGGTAAACCGGCAGGACGCCGGTTTAGCCGCGCTGGGCCATGGATGGCCCATCGCGGCGGCCCCCCAAATCAATGTCGGATGACGGGCACACCGAGCCTGGGCGAGGTGCCGAGTGGTGGGGCAAGAGCCCTTTTGGTTACTTTTGGGGC
>NZ_JAARMC010000066.1:0-549 GCF_012985595.1 Pseudomonas sp. WS 5411 | reverse complement strand
CATGACTGGGGTGAAGTCGTAACAAGGTAGCCGTAGGGGAACCTGCGGCTGGATCACCTCCTTAATCGACGACATCAGCTGCTCCATAAGTTCCCACACGAATTGCTTGATTCATTGAAGAAGACGATAGAAGCAGCTTTAAGCTCCAAGCTGATAGCTCTTAGCTAATCAGTTGCGCTCGAAATTGGGTCTGTAGCTCAGTTGGTTAGAGCGCACCCCTGATAAGGGTGAGGTCGGCAGTTCGAATCTGCCCAGACCCACCAATTTTGTTATGGGGCCATAGCTCAGCTGGGAGAGCGCCTGCCTTGCACGCAGGAGGTCAGCGGTTCGATCCCGCTTGGCTCCACCATTAACTGCTTCTGCTGTTAGAGTTTAGAAATGAATATTCGGTAATGAATATTGATTTCTAGTCTTTGATTAGATCGTTCTTTAAAAATTTGGGTATGTGATAGAAAGATAGACTGAACGTTACTTTCACTGGTAACGGATCAGGCTAAGGTAAAATTTGTGAGTTACTCAAATTGAGTATTATCGAATTTTCGGCGAATG
>NZ_JAARMC010000065.1:0-562 GCF_012985595.1 Pseudomonas sp. WS 5411 | reverse complement strand
TCGTCATCGAGGGTCAAGGTGACGTCAGTGTCGGCCTTGTTGCTCAAGGTGGCGGTGTAGGTGATGGTGCCGCCTTCGTTGACGGCGCTTGGCGCGGTCAGGGTGACGGTGGTGGTGTTATCGGTGCCGGGGGTATCAGTGACAGTCGTGGTGACCTTGTCAGTACCCGGAACCAAGTTCTCAAAGTGCGTGCCACCGGTGACTTCTTTAATGCCGGTAGTAACAGTCTGGTCGCCTTTGTACACATCATCCGGTGCCACAACCGAAACAGTACCGCTCGACTGGTTCACACCGATGGTGATGACCTGGTTGTTATCCAGGGTCACAGTCACAGGGTTGGTGATGTTGGTTACCGGCGCACCGTTTTTATCCACAAGGGTGGCGGTGTAGACGATCTGGCCGCCTTCACCCACGGTTTTGGTCGCGGTCAGCACTACATCGACCTTGTCGATGGTGTCGTTGATTTGCGTCGTTGCGCCGTTGCCTGCAACCACGAGTTTCTCGAAGTTGCCGCCGTCAGTACCGGTGATCTTGACGGTTTGGGTGCTCTTATCGACGAACA
>NZ_JAARMC010000064.1:0-564 GCF_012985595.1 Pseudomonas sp. WS 5411 | reverse complement strand
TGCTCTTCCGATCTAGTATGGCCCGGGGGATCCGTTAGCTATCGTTCGCGAGAAAGTTAGTAGACACACAGGACCCAGGCGTGCAAGTCAATTTCAGCTGACTACACCGATTCTGGTTAAAAGAGCCTATGGCCACCCTTATTTTAGAGAAAAAAAACCACACCTCTAATGTGTTGGGCACTAGAAAAAGCTAACTACCTAGTCCGTTTCTGGACGACTTCATTGGGAATAACATACCCCCCACTGTGATTAAGACTGGCACTGTCCTAATGCTTTCTTCAATAGGTTTGGCTCATGTGTGATTCCCTCTGGCAAACTTATAGAGGACAAGCAGAATAAACCAATTCAAGGTCGTTGTAGCTGAAGGCCTGGCCTGCCTGACAGTTAATTATGAGCATGTCTTGCCCTTCATGGTGGATATTCACAGCTGAAAGTGGTATTGGCATTTTTTTCTGAGGACACAACGAGGAAATCTGATAAATACGGCCACCTGAAGTCTAGCTCGGAGTTAACAATTTACCACGTTTAGAGCGGCCGCGATATCCTGCAGATGCATCCAGTACT
>NZ_JAARMC010000063.1:0-571 GCF_012985595.1 Pseudomonas sp. WS 5411 | reverse complement strand
TCAGGCCTTGCCCCGTGGGCCCGCCGCGATCGGCCATCCCTGGCCGTGTCGCGGCTACCCCGGCATCCATGCCGGGGTGCCCACTGCGCAATACCTGCCTGCGGCCATCGTGGTTTAACGGGGCGCCCAAGATCAAGATCAAAAGCAGAGCAACAGCAACAGCAACAGCAAAGCCGGGGCGCGAAGCTGCATTCCCCCCTGTGGGAGCTGGCTTGTCGGGTCGCCGCATCGCTGCGATGACGGTGTCTCAGCCAATACATTTATCGACTGATACACCGCCATCGCAGGCAAGCCAGCTCCCACAGGAGTTCGCGCACGCTTCGACGATCAGGTCGGCTGTCAGGCCGCCTCGCTTTGCTTGTGATTTTGATCTTAGGCGCCCCGTTAAACCACGCTGGCCGTCATCCGATTTTGATTTGGGGGGTAAACCGGCAGGACGCCGGTTTAGCCGCGCTGGGCCATGGATGGCCCATCGCGGCGGCCCCCCAAATCAATGTCGGATGACGGGCACACCGAGCCTAGGCGAGGTGCCGAGTGGTGGGGCAAGAGCCCTTTTGGTTACTTTTGGGGC
>NZ_JAARMC010000062.1:0-651 GCF_012985595.1 Pseudomonas sp. WS 5411 | reverse complement strand
GCCATACTAGTACTGGATGCATCTGCAGGATATCGCGGCCGCACGCCCATATAAACGATCGGATAAATAGCTGAATTTCCATGCCTTACGCGGTTGTCAGGACACAAGCACCATAAAGAAACAAGGGTTGGTCCGGAAGCCTTTAGCCAAGTTTAGCCACCCTGAAAGTATCTCTGGGAGGTGTGGAGGGAAAAACTGCTGTGATTTTAAACCTAAAAGTAACTTAACTCATAATAAGTTGGTAGTTAGACCACATGAAAAAATTGCTTTTGTTGGCCCAGTTCTGTTGATCTTTGAACCATGGTGGGAAAAGTGTAGTTTTAGTCAGTCTGAAGCTGCCATGTAACCAGTGCAAATGAGATAGTGAGTTACATAAACAATATACTTTGTGCTTTTTTTACTGCGCTGGTACATTTTAATGAAAGCAACTAAAAGGGAATCCCAAAATTGCATTTAGGGGGTCAGGCCAGGGCAATCTGTTGGGATATTTAATGACACACCTGGGGAGACTTTACAATAACTCTTTTTAAATCCATCTCCATTTAACTGGCTCTTAAAAGTTTGTACCATGATAATTTACTATCCAGGCAACAGCACAGACTAGACGAGCGCGAACCCCTTAACAGGCTAAGTGCGAGCGGATCCCCCGGG
>NZ_JAARMC010000061.1:0-720 GCF_012985595.1 Pseudomonas sp. WS 5411 | reverse complement strand
CCCTGACCGCGCCAAGCGCCGTCAACGAAGGCGGCACCATCACCTACACCGCCACCTTGAGCAACAAGGCTGACACTGACGTCACCTTGACCCTCGATAACAAGCAAACCATCACCATCAAGGCCGGTGAGACCGTCGGTACCGTCACCGTTGATGCTCCAGGCGATGACGTGTTCGTCGACAAGAGCACCCAGACCGTCAAGATCACTGGCACCGACGGCGGCAACTTCGAGAAACTCGTGGTTGCAGGCAACGGCGCAACGACGCAAATCAACGACACCATCGACAAGGTCGATGTGGTCCTGACCGCCACTAAAACTGTGGGCGAAGGCGGCGAGATCGTTTACACCGCCACACTTGTGGATAAAAACGGTGCGCCAGTAACTAACATCACCAACCCTGTGACTGTGACCCTGGATAACAACCAGGTCATCACCATTGGTGTGAACCAGTCGAGCGGTACTGTTTCGGTTGTGGCACCGGATGATGTGTACAAAGGCGACCAGACTGTTACTACCGGCATCAAGGAAGTAACTGGTGGCACGCACTTTGAGAACCTGGTTCCAGGTACCGATAAAGTCACCACGACTGTTACTGATACCCCAGGTACCGATAACACCACCACCGTCACCCTGACCGCGCCAAGCGCCGTCAACGAAGGCGGCACCATCACCTACACCGCCACCTTGAGCAACAAGGCTGACACTGACGTCACCTTGA
>NZ_JAARMC010000060.1:0-725 GCF_012985595.1 Pseudomonas sp. WS 5411 | reverse complement strand
CCCTCCTTGCCAGACCGTTCCCACTCCCAGAAAAAACTCGCCCCACCGGCCAACTGCCGCTCAGTAATTACCGCAAGGCTGTCATATTGATAGCGCTCGCTTTCGCCGACGGCATTGATCGCCTCAAGCAGTCGCCACTGTTCGTCATAGCGGTAGGAAACAACGTTCTGCTCAGTAACCCAGGCGTCATCCGATTCGCTTTCCACGCGAAACACCTGGTAGTCCAGCGCCACGATATGCCCGCGGTCATAACGCAACAGCAAGGCGCGACCGGCACCGTTATCCAGGCGCCGAATCCGCCCCAAGCCATCGCGGGAAATACCCAGGCGGTTGTCATACCCATCGCTGATCGCCGTCAGCACACCGTCGTGAAAGTGGTAGAAGCGTGCCCCCTGCGCCAGCACCAGTTCATCCGGCGCAGCCCCCAGATAAATCGCCGCTTCAGCCAGGCTATTGCTGATCGCCGGGCGGGCAACGGAGGGCAGGGGAAAGGTGGTGCTGCGGTTCTCATGGTCCGTCCACACCACCGACCCGCCGACCACCTCCAGCCGCTGCGCCAAGGAATGGCTCCAGCCAAAGCCCAGCCCGCAATCCACCTCCACGGCACTGGTGCGATACAGGCGTGTCCAGGCAAATGGCAGCACGCCATCCAGTTCGCCATCGGTCAGGGTCAGCAGTTCTTCGCCGGTGACCATGGACACCGGGCAACCGTGGGTCGCGGTTTT